>NZ_JPES01000047.1:0-89486 GCF_000730175.1 Haloferax sp. ATB1
GACCTCGTCGTCGAGGGGGGGCGGGTGGCCGGCGTCGAAGTCGAGCGGCGAGGCCGAACCACCGCGGCGAGGGCGTGGCCGGCGTCGAAGTCGAGCGGCGAGGCCGAACCACCGCGGCGAGGGCGCGGCGGGCGACACCGAGACGTTCGAGGCGGACTACGTCGTCAGCGCGACCGGCGCGTGGGCGGGACAGTTGGCGGCGATGGCCGGCGTCGACCTCGAAATGGCGATTTCGAAGGGCGCGATGGTCGTCACCAACGTCCGGCAGTTGGACACGGTCATCAACCGCTGTCTCCCGAAGGGCGAGGGCGACACCATCATCCCCCACGAAACGACGGTCCTGCTCGGCGCAAACGACGACCCGGTGGACGACCCCGACGACTACCCCGAAGAGCAGTGGGAAGTGGACATGATGATAGACGTCGCCTCCGAGATGGTTCCGGTGGTCGCCGACGCCCGCATGATACGCGCCTACTGGGGCGTCAGACCGCTGTACGACCCGAACCCGGAGTCGACGACCGACCCCGGCGACGTGACGCGGAACTACTTCGTGCTCGACCACGCCGAGCGCGACGGAGTCGGGGGGTTCGCCTCCGTCGTCGGCGGGAAGCTCACCACCTACCGAGAGATGGCGGAGTCCGTCGGCGACCACGTCTGCGAGGTACTGGGCGTCGAAGAACCGTGCCGGACGGACGAGGTCCCGCTCCCCGGGAGCGCCGACCCCTCGGCGCTCGACGAGTACATGGACGAGTTCGACCTGCGCTCGCCCATCGCCCGCAGGAGCGGTCAGCGACTCGGCGACCGGGCCCCCGAGGTGCTCGACATCGACGGGCCGAACCCGACGCTCTGCGAGTGCGAGGCCGTCACCCGCGCCGAGGTCAGAGACGCCATCGACCAGGTCGGCGCGGACCTCAACGGGGTCCGCCTCCGGACCCGCGCGTCGATGGGGAACTGTCAGGGCGGCTTCTGTAGCCATCGGCTGGGAGCCGAACTCTATCCCGACCACGGAGCCGAGGCCGCCCGCGACGCCGTCGACGAACTGTATCAGGAGCGCTGGAAGGGCCAGCGTCACGCCCTCTGGGGCGAACAGCTCTCGCAGGCCATGCTCAACGCCATGCTCCACGCGACGACGATGAATCACGACGCGAATCACGTCGTCGGCGACGAGAACATCGAGTACCGCGCCTTCGACGGGGGGCGGACCGCGGTTCCGGAGGGCAGCCATGGCGATTGAGAGCGACGTGCTCGTCGTCGGCGGCGGACTCGCCGGGATGGCGAGCGCGGTCGCGGCCGCCCGCGAGGGCGCGACGGTCAGACTGGTCTCCCACAAGAAGACGACGCTCCGACAGGCGTCGGGGCTGGTCGACGCCCTCGGCTACGTGCCGTCCCGGGACTCGGCGGTCGAGGGGACGGACTACGTCTCCCAAGAGCGCGCGGACTTCCGAGAAGTGCGGTCGAACCGGGACGCCTACCGGGGACCGCTCGTCAGACCGACCGACGGATTCGACGACCTCCCGGCGGACCACCCCTACTCGCTCGTCGGCGAGTCCGCCCTGCGAGACGGCCTCGCGCTGTTCGACGACCTCACGGGCGACGCGTATCTCGGCGGCCACACGGAGCGAAACGCGCTCGTGCCGACGTTCGGCGGCGCGGTGAAGCCGACAGCGCGATACCCGCGCGCCGCGGCCGCGGGGCTGGCGAGCGACGACCGCCCGATGCTCGTCGTCGGTTTCCGGTCGTTCACGGACTTCGACGCCCGCATGCTCGCGGACTCGCTTGAGGCCGCGGGCGTTCCGTTTCCCGTCGCCGGCGTCGAAGTCGAGTTCGCCGAGGAGTTCCGGGCTGACGCGCCGGTGACGCGAATTGCGAAGGCGCTGGACCACGACGAGCGCCTCGACGGGACTCCGGCGAGGCGGGCGCTCGCGGACGCCGTGAAGCCGTACGTCGACCGCGCGGAGCGCGTGGGCTTTCCGGCCGTGCTCGGCGACGACCGCGACGACGCGGTTCGGGCGGCGCTCTCGGAGCGACTCGGCGTCGACGTGTTCGAGATTCCGATGGGACCGCCGAGCCTCCCCGGCCTCCGGCTGGAGGACCGGCTCTACGACGCGCTCGACGCCGAGGGCGTCCTGTACGAGACCGGAAACCCCGTCGTCGGCTACGAGACCGACAGCGACTCGGGGCACGTCGACGCGGTGCTCGTCGACCGGAAGGGCCGAGAGGTGCCGTACGGGGCCGACTCGTTCGTCCTCGCGACCGGCGGCCTCGTCGGCAAGGGCCTCGACTCCGACCGGACGGCGGTCAGAGAGCCCGTGTTCGACTGTCGCGTCCCCCAGCCGTCGGACCGCTACGACTGGTTCGTCGACGACGCGTTCGGGGCGCATCCCTACGCCCGTTTCGGCGTCGAACCGGACGCCGAGATGCGGCCGCTCGCCGCCGACGGAACGCCGGAGTTCGGGAACCTCTACGCCGCCGGCGCGGTGGTCGGCGGCGCGGACGCCGCCCGGGAGAAGTCCGCCGCCGGCGTCTCTCTCGCCACGGGCGTCGTCGCGGGACGCAACGCCGCGAAGAGACTCGGCGACTGACGGCGAGTCGACCGACGATGGAGACTGGACGACCGAACCGGACCGACCGAACGACAACAGACGGCCGAACGACGCCGGACGCGACCCACCACACGAGACTATGACAGCGACCGACGACGGAGACCGAACGACCGAACCGAACCGGACGAACAGCCGCGACCAGGCGACCGAGAGAGGCAGAACGGCCCAGAGAGACAGAACGGCCGAGGAGGGGAAACAGCGACGGACCGACGGGGAACGACGAGTCACCGACGGCGGCGTCGCGGCCGCGTCAGCCCCCGAGAGTGCCGAGTACGACACCGACCCGGAACTGACCGACGTGTTCGAGGAGGGTGACCTCGACCTCCGCGCGGGCGCGGACGACTGCTACAAATGCACCGCCTGCGACACGTCCTGCCCGGTCGCCGAGGTGGACGATGAGTTCCCCGGACCGAAGTTCCAAGGGCCGGAGCAGTGGCGACTCAAGCGCAAAGAGAACGCCGACATCGACGACTCCGTCATGTCGTGTTCGAACTGCATGCGCTGTGACTCGGCGTGCCCGTCGAGCGTCCCGCTCAGCCAGATGCACAACGAGGCCCGCGGCGAGTACGTGAGCGAGCGGATGAGCACGCTCTCGCGGGAGTACGTCCGCAACCGTATCCTCGCTAACTACCGGACCTCGGCGGCGGTCGCGTCGGCGGTCCCGCGACTCGCGAACTTCGCCATGAACTTCGGTCCGGCGCGCTGGGCGATGGAGAAACTGCTGGGCGTCACCGCCGAACGCGACTTCCCAGAGTTCGCGTCGCAGACGTTCCGGGAGTGGTGGCGCGAACGCGGCGGGGCGCGGGTGGAGAACCCCGAAAAGCGGGTCGCCTACTTCCACGGCTGTTACGCCAACTACAACACGCCCGAGGTGGGCAAGGCGATGGTCCGCGTCTTCGAGCAGTTCGGTTACGAGGTCCTCGTCCCGCCGCAGGGGTGCTCGGGGACGCCGATGTTCGCGAACGGCATGCTCGACGACGCCCGGCGACACGCCGAGACGAACGTCGAACACCTCGCGGCCGCGCTGGCGGACGGCGCGGACGTCATCGCGTCGTGTACCTCCTGTTCGCTGTCGCTTCGGCAGGAGTACCCCGAACTGTTCGACATCGACGGTATCGAGGACGTCTCGGACAACGCGTTCGAGGCGCTGGAGTACCTCCGCATCCACGAGGACCTGCGGGGTGCGCTGGCCGACGCCGAACTCGACGGGGGGTCGTTCGGCTACCACGGACCGTGCCACGCTCGCAATCAGGGGCTCCACCGGCAGGTCGTCGAACTGTTCCGCGACGTCGACGGCGTCGAAATCGAGGACGTCGGCGACTCCTGTTCCGGCATCTCCGGCACCTACGGCTGGAAGGAAGAGAAGTACGACAAGTCGATGAAAATCGGCGAGGAGATGTTCGACCACATGCGTCACGCCGAGGGCGACGCGGGCATCACCGAGTGTCCCACCTGCGCGATGCAGATGGAACACGGCACTGGCTACGAGATTCGCCACCCGCTCGAACTGCTCGAAGACGCGCTCGTCGAGTGACGGCTTGGGAAAATCCGACGAAAGATGACCGGGATTTATGTGTCCGCGTGCGGGGGTTACGCACGCATGGTGGAAGCAATCCCGCTAGACGTAGCAACGCAGTTGATCGAAGCGGCCGAGGCCCGGGCCGACGAAATCGAGAACCCGATGGTCGTCACGGTCGCCAACAGCGAGGGGAACCTCATCGCGCAGCACCGGATGGACGGCGCGTGGCTCGCCTCCGTCAGTATCTCGCGCAACAAGGCGTACACGTCCGCCGCGCTCGACATGCCGACGCACGAACTCGCCGAGGCGTCCGAGCCGGGGAACTCGCTGTACGGGCTGGACACGCGGGACGACGGTCGGATGGTCGTCTTCGGCGGCGGCTACCCGCTCGAACGCGACGGCGAAGTCGTCGGCGCGATCGGCGTCTCCGGCGGCGCCGTCTCGCAGGACCGCGACGTCGCCGAGGCCGGCGTCGAGCGCTGGACCGAACTCGTCGAGGCGAACGCGGTTCCGAGCGACGACTGAGCCGTTCCGAGGAAACGCGAGCGACTGACGACTGACCGCGGGAGCGACCGGACTCGGAGGTCGACACCCGGCGTCGAACGCGACCCTGAGACGCGACCGGTACCGAGTCGTGACCGCGGTTCGAGAACGCTCACGCAGGCACCCACGGGGCGTCTGTCCCGCCTCGCTTTTCGAGACCGCCGCGGCGGCGGTTACAGTCAACATGTCGATATTCCGGAGGTTTTAGACCGGGTGCGCGCGTAGTGGACGTATGGCATCCGTGACCGTATGGAACGAGTACGTACAGGAGCGAACGGACGAGGAAGTCGCCGCGGTCTACCCCGACGGCATCCACGCGGTGCTCGCCGAGGCCCTCGAATCGCGGGGTCACGACGTGCGTGTCGCGACGTTCGACGAACCTGACCACGGCCTCACCGATGCGGTGCTCGACGACACCGACGCGTTGGTCTGGTGGGGCCACAAGGCCCACCAGGCGGTCGAAGACGCGGTCGTCGAGCGGGTCTGCGAGCACGTCTACGACGGCATGGGGTTCGTCCCGCTGCACTCCGCGCACTTCTCGAAGGCGTTCAAGCGACTGATGGGCACGCCCTGTTCGCTCCGGTACCGCGAGTCCGGCGAGCGAGAGCGGGTGTGGGTGGTCGACCCCGGCCACCCCATCGCCGACGGCCTCGACGAGTCCTTTGTCGTCCCGGAGACGGAGATGTACGGCGAACCGTTCGCGGTCCCCGAGCCCGACCGTCTGGTGTTCGCGTCGTGGTTCGAGGGCGGCGAGGTGTTCCGCTCCGGCTGTTGCTACCGGCGCGGTAGCGGTCGGATATTCTACTTCCGGCCCGGCCACGAGACCTACCCGGTGTACGAGGTTCCCGTCGTGCGAGAGGTGCTCGACAACGCGGTCAGATGGGCGGCCGCGGGCGTTGACGAGGCGGTTCCGACGGCGAACCGCGCGGTCGACCCGGTCGAGTGAGCGGCGCGGCCGAGGGTGCTCGGGTCGTCACGGGACGGAACGGAGCGAGACGGAACGGGACGAACCGAATTCGGGAAGGAACGACCGCCGTCCGAGGTTTTTTCTCGCCGTGAACGGATAGCCGGGTATGGAAAAGCGCTCGCGCGAAGCAGTCGCGGTAGAGGCCGCAGAGACCGGGGCGGAGTACGCCTTCGAACACTTCAGAACGGACTTCGATATCGAACAGAAGGGCGACAAGACCGACCTCGTGACCGAAATCGACCGCGAGACCCAGCGTCGGGTCATCTCGACGATTCGGGAGCGGTTCCCGGACGACGCCGTCGTCGGCGAGGAGGAAGACGAGCGAAAGACCGTGCCGGAGTCGGGCTACGCGTGGGTCATCGACCCCATCGACGGGACGCAGAACTTCACCCGCGGGACGAACGCGTGGGTGACGAGCGTCGCCATCGTCGAGGACATGGAACCGCTGGCCGCCGTCAACGTCGCGCCGGCGACGGGCGACACGTACGTCGCGACCGGCGGGGAAATCGAACGCAACGGTCGCCCGATAACCGTGAACGACGAACGCGATATCGAGGCGTTCATCGTCGCCTCGACGCTCCGGTTCGGACCCGAGGACCGCCCCGCGGTCGAGACGCTCGCCGGCGAGATATTCGGCCGGTTCGGCGAACTACGCCGAATCGGAACCACGCAGTTGACGCTCTCGCGGGTCGCCGACGGCTCGATAGACGCGGTCGTCGGCCTCGACGAGCACCCCAACGCGTGGGACACGGTCGCCGGCGTACACCACGTTCGGCGGGCCGGCGGTGTCGTGACGGACATTCGCGGAAACGAGTGGTTGCCGGGACGCCCCGGACTGGTCGCGTCGAACGGTCGGGCCCACGAAGAGGTGCTCGAAACAGCGCAGGCGGCGTTCGAAGCGATTCACTGACGTCGAAGCGGTCGTCTATGCGGGGAGCCGTTCGCGGTGTGCGGACTGGGAGCGGTAGTCCGTCGGTGCCCGTCGGTCGAGAGCGGTCGGGTCTGGTGCGTCGGTCGAGTCGTCGTCTCAGTCGAGTCGTCGTCTCAGTCGAGTCTCGCGGCCGGTGGGCGGGCGTCGGTCACAGCGGCGGCACCCACGAGGTGTGCGGGAACACGCCGAGCGCCCCGAGGACCGCGACGAGGAACGTCCCGAAGACGATGGCCGCGGCCGGCGGGTCGAAGTGCGTGTCTCCGTGCGCGTAGAAGACGCGCTGGAAGAGTTCGCCGAACAGCGCGCAGACGAGGCCCATGCCCGCGCCGACGAGGACCACCTCGGCGAGCGGCAGTGAACTCACCGCCGCGCCCTCGGGGGCCATCGCGAAAACCGCCGTGCTCGCGGGGAGCGTGATGTGATGGGTGACGGGGAAGTGCTCCAAGCCGATGCTCAAGAAGATGAGCGAGACGGCGCTGATGCCGAACCCGAGGTAGACGCTGCCCGTCGCGTACCCGAGGTACGCCCCGAGTACGCCGACGACGAGTCCGAGCAGAGAGACGTTCAGCCACTTGTACTGCTGCGGCAGCCACGGCTCGACGAGGAACCGGGTCGCCGGCCCCGACTGCGGTTGCCCGCCGTCGGTGGCGGCCTGGGGCGCGTCGCGGAACCGTTCTTCGACGAACGGGCGCATGTTGAGCCGCCCCTCCGCGGACTGGCCGACGAGGTCGTAGCCGAACGCGACGCGGTGGAGCGCCGCCGAGAGGACGACGGCCATCGCGACGGGGTCCCACGGCGCGGCGAACGCGACCATGACCTGCGCCATCAGGTAGCCGGCGATACCGAACAGCCCGCCGACGAGGAGCACGTCCGGTTTCGTGCCGAACGCGTAGTTGATGTTCTTCGCGGGGTGGTAGTCGAACTCCGCGTCCATGTACCCCCGCTTGGCGGCGTAGGCGGAGGCGGCGGCCCCCGCGGCGAAGCTGATGTGCGGGCCGAAGACCGGACCGAACGCGACCGACCCGGTGAGGCCGAGCGCGCTCAGTTGCGCCGGGTCGGCGTTCGTGGCAGCGGCGACGGCCTCGGTCGCGAGGTTGCCGGCCTCGCCCGCGATAACGAGGAAGCCGGTGAAGATGAAGGCGGGTTGACCGCCGATTGCGGCGCCGAACGCGCCGCCGGCGAAGGCGGCGACGAGCATGCCGAAAGAGAGGAACGACAGGTCAATCATCGTATCCCCCTTTCACGGTGTCCTTGCCGACGACGGTCTTCTTGTTCGGTCTCGCGCCCGCGGACTGCGACATGTAGCGGAGGTCCTCCAGCGCCTCGACGCGCTCGTCCCAGACCGCGAACGTCGCCTCGTAGGCATCGGTGTACACGTCGTACCAGCGGCTGTACTGCTGGACTTTCTTCGGCCGCGGTTCGAACGACTGCGAGACGGACGACGTGGTGGCCGCCGCGCCGGGGAGGTCGTCGTAGGCACCCGTGCCGACGCCGGCGAGGAGCGCGGCTCCCTTCGCGCCGAACTCGGTTCCCTCCGGGATGATGATGGTCGCGTTCAGGCAGTCGGCGAACATCTGACACCAGAAGTCCGAGTTCGCGCCGCCGCCGCTGAGATACACCTCGTCGGCGTTCTGCGGGAGGTGCGTGAAACAGTCACGCATGGCGAGCGAGATGCCCTCGTAGACCGCGCGCACGAGGTGTGCCTGCGTGTGCTCTTGGTTCAGACCCATGAACTGCGCCCGCGCGTTGGGGTTGAGGAAGGGCGCGCGCTCGCCCGCGGAGCTGAGGAACGGGTGGTAGATGAGGCCGTCGGAGCCGACGGGAATCGACTCGACCTCCTCTTCGACGAGGTTGAAACTGCTCTTGTCCATGATCTCCTCGATGGCCCAATCGAGGTTCGGCGTGCCGGTCATCGAGGACATGAACTTGGTCCAGAGCCCGCCCTCGACGCCGAGCGTCAGCAGGATACCCGTCTGCTCGTCGTCGTCGGGGGCCTCGTCGAGAACCGTCTGGTTCACTGAGGTCGTCCCGACGATAGAAGAGCCGTCGCCCGGGTTCGCGGCCCCGCTTCCGAAGGCTGACGCGGCGATATCGATAAAGCCGGAAACGACGGGCGTCCCCTCGGGGAGCCCCGTTTCGACCGCCGCGTTCCGGGTGAGACCGCCGACGACGTCGGTGCCCGGAACGAGGTCGGGACGCATCTCGCCGACCTCCGGCATTCCGACGACGTCCAGAACCTCGTCGGAGTACTCGGCGGACTCCGATTCGACGTACGGGAGCGACGCGTCGCTCGGGTCCGTGGTGAGTTCGTCGGTGAGCTTGTACTTCAGCCAGTCCTTGCAGTAGAAGACCGTGTCGGCCTCCTCGTAGCGCTCGGGTTCGTTCTCCTTGAGCCACCGGAGGATGACGAGGCTGCTCCCCGGGAACTGGGTGCCGCCGCAGATGTCGTAGACCCGCTCGGAGACTCCCGACTGCTGCCACGCCTGCACGACGGAACTCGCACGGCCGTCGGACCAGAGAATCGCGGGACGGACCGGGTCACCGTCCTCGTCGACGAGCCAACAGCCGTCGCCCTGCCCGGTGACGCCGAGCGCGAGGACCTCGTCGTCGTCGTCCAACTGGTCTTCGACTTCGCTGAGCGTCTGTGCGGTCTTCTTCCACGTCGTCACCATGGACTGCTCCGCCCAGCCGGACTCGGGGCGGTCGACCGCGTTTTCGACGCTGCTCTTGTGTAGCTCCTCGCCGTCGAGCGAGAAGGCGACCGATTTAATCACTGTCGTACCGGCGTCTACGCCGATAATGACTTGCGCCATAATAGACCATTATCATTATCATTCTAATATAGGTTTGGATTGCTGTAGAATTGTGGGCGGGCGGACGCCGCGTTTAGTCTTTTCCCGGTCGTACTCGGTGTCGACACAGCATTCACTATTTCCGAATCAGCCGTTGGAGCCGGTCGTAACACCCCAACGTTGCGGGTATCGACGACGAACCCGGACACGGCGATTCAGAACCACCGGGCGAGAGCCAGCGGTTCGAGAGCGACGCGCTCCAGTATGAAGAAACGCGCACCGGCCCAGCGGCACCGATGGCGAGCGAGCGAATTACAGAGCTAATCGCGTAATCTTTGTCCGATACCGGGGCTCCCGCTCCGACTCGCTCGCACTCGGGAGCATCGCACGCCGGACCGTCGCTGTCAGTGCTGTTCGGGCGGTGGTCGGAGTAGTCGGCCGGACTAATCGGCCGGACTAATCGGCCAGCTCAGGTCAGCGCGTTTGAACCCGAGATAGCCGGTGACGAGTGGGATGGCCGCCGAGAGGCAGAGATGGCTGGACCACCAACTCAACGCTCCCTCCGGTTATCGGGGCGCTCGCGTCGGGCATCGTCGGGACGGGCAGGCGGGGTTCAATCGATACCTCACTCCCACGACGGAGCACTGAAGGAATTATCCCGCTCGACGACAGAGGTGTGGTATGCAGGTGTTCGACGAACCGACGAACTCACCCGGGAGCGAGGATGGGAGGCCCGGCAACGGAGACCGGAACGAGGTGGTGCCGGCGTGAGCGGAGAACCGCTCCCCTCCGAGCACCTCTCACCGCTCGCCACGCTCGTCGACGAGGTGCTCGCAGGCGTCGGATACGAGATGGCAGTTGCCACTGAACTCATCGACGACGCGGTCCCCGGCTACGGCGGCCTCTTCGACCCCGCGACCACCCCGGCAGAGCTCCGTCAGGCACTCGAAGAACTCCTCTCCTCGGACCTCGGCCGTCCACCCGTTTCGGAGCCGACCGACCGCTCGTTCATCCTGTACGTCGATGGTAGCTCACGCGGCAACCCCGGTCCCGCCGGAGCGGGCGCTGTCATCATGGACTCGGAAGAAAATCGGCTTGCTCGTCTCGGTCGCCCCGTCGGCTCGCGGGCGGGGAACAACACCGCGGAGTACGTCGCCCTCCAACTCGGTCTCTCCGAGCTGTTGGCCCGCTACGAACCACACAGCGTAGCGGTTCGAATCGACTCGATGACCGTTATCCGCGATATCTGGGGCGGTAACGACCCGACAGAGCCCGGCGTCGAGACGTACAGCGAGGCCATCGCCACGGCGCTGGCACGCGTTCCGAACCACTGGTACGAGCATCTGGCGGACAGCGACCCGAACCCCGCCGACGCGCTGGCGACGGTCGGTTCAGATATCGCAGCCTTCGGACCCTGATAAGAGAACCAGAAGAGAGACACGCCCGGACGGCCCGAGCGCTCTCACAGACTCGAAGCGAACGATTGGTATTCCCTCGGCCGCATCGTATCCACAACACATGGACCCGCTACTCACAATCGACGGCGAGTTACTCACCGGGACTATCGTCGACCGACCGAATCGGTTCGTCGTCCGCGTTCGGTTCGAGGACGCGCCCGAACGCGTCTTTCTCGGAGACCCCGGAGCCCTCGAAGGCACGGTCGAACCGGGAAACGAGATTCTCTGTTCACCGGTCGAGGACCCGGAGCGAGCGACGGACTACGACGCCATCGCCGTCCGCGTCGACGGCGTGTACGTGAGCGTCCGCCCGGCGCTTGCGAACGATCTCTTCGAGCGTGCGCTCGCCCGCGATGCAATCCCCGCGTTCGACGGGTACAGTTGCCTGAAACGCGAGCCTTCGCTACCGGAGCACGGTCGAACGGATTTTCTCGTCGAGACGCCGGCCGGCGAGACCGCCTTCGTCGAAATCAAATCCTGCACGCACGTCAAGGACGGCGTCGCCATGTTTCCCGACCGCCAAACCGAGCGCGGTCGGCGTCATCTCCGGAGCCTCGAAGCGCTCTCCGAAGACGGCCACGAGACACACGTGGTGTTCGTGGTGCAGCGACCTGACGTCGAACGCTTCCGACCCTACCAAGCTGTCGACCCGGAGTTCGCCGAATTACTCGCCCGCGTACGGGAGACCGGGGTGGACGTACACGCGATTACGACCTCGTTCGACCCGCCTCACTACTCGCTTCGGAACGACGACCTGCCCGTCGACATCGGGTGACGAGCGGGACGCTCGGAATCCGAATAGCGTCCAGTTCGTCTGTGTGGATATGGCAAGCGATTCGTTCGGGTGCGACCGAAGCGGAACCGACCGTCCGACCTCCGGGGACGACTCGCTGAGCGGTGAGTAGGTCGGCGTCCGTCGCGAACGACTCATCTCGATACCGGCCGTTAGTTCAGTTCATCCCGGATAGATAATTGTATTTCTTTTACAATACATTTTGAGCAGACCTATGAGGAGTCACCACATCGTGGTGGTCTCTATAGAAAGAGAAGAGACGTACTATAACAACACATTTCGGGGGTTTTGACCACTTACCGTGAGATAGTTTACGAGTACGTGGGCTACACTCGCTTAAATAGATCATCGTCTCTCAGCCGATATCAGCGCAGGCTAATCGCGATGTGATAATCTGAATGAGTCGGTCACCAGTTTACCAATGAATCAATCTGAGCCAGCTATTATTGCACGATATACACAGTAATAATCGGGAGGTAATACGGGCGTTGGAAGCTATAGTATTGCACAAACTGTGCTAACTTTTGCAGGCGTTCGCGTGGCTTCCCACCCAAGGAACTGTCGAAGCGGTCGGCTCGAAAATCGCGGGTGTGAAACTCGACGTCGAAGACCACTCGCCGTTGGTTTTGCCAGCGGTCCCGTCGACCGCAACCCCCGTCGGTTGGCCTCAGGCGGGGTGTGACCGCTATCGATCAGTCTGTGCGATGATTTCCAAACGTTTTGATGAGACCGTTCGACACCGATAAATCGATGAATTCCTTTTTGTCTCCGAGTGAACAGCCGGTCGCGTGTGGCTGGACGGCGAGCCCTTCCGAGTTTCCTCGAAATCCGTCGCAAAGCACCCGGTGCGAACTCTGCGGTCGTCATGACCGATTCACTGGACGACCTGCTCGCAGTGCGCTTCCCAAACCAGGTCACCTAGACAGTATATGCGTGTTTGACGGGGTCTCCCAGCGAGATTCCGCACATTTACACTTTACATGCAGGGTGCGAGTTCCCGGCGTGAGAAATCGGGACTTACACTCGTGACCGGGGGTGCGCGGTCGGAGAGGAGACGGGGATTACGCGAGATCTTCCAGCCGGCTATCGCGGAGCACGGATTTTAACACGATACCAGTGTCCTGAACCAATCGATGCTCCAGATAGCTTCCTTCTCCCCGCCCACCACCCGTACGGGTCGACTCTACGACGCCGAGGAACGCCTGTTCCTTCAACAGTTCGTAGACGCGGTGTTCGCTCAGAACCTTCGCATCGACCGTCTCAGTCGTGTTCTTGTATCGCTTGTAAATTCGGCTCGTCGAGAACTCGTCTTCGTTCGAACTCTCCTCGGTCAGCAGCGCGAGTGAGTAGAGAATGAACTTAACTTGGGTCGTCGATCCGCGAAGTAACTCCTCGAATCGGTCGACTTCCGCCCACTCTTGGGCATCGCGGACGTGCTCCGCGACGACCTGGTCGGCGTTCTCTCGTTCAGCGAGCTCGCCCGCGTGTCGGAGAATTTCGATTGCCTTTCTGGCGTCGCCGTGTTCCTGCGCGGCGAGCGCCGCAGTCAGCGGAATGACGTCATCAGAAAGAACGCCATCGTGGAACGCATCGCGCCGATGCTTCATAATCCCGCGGAGTTGATTCGCGTCGTAGGGTTGGAAGACGAACTCCTCTTCGCGGAGACTCGACTTGACACGCTCGTTCAGCTGATCGCGGTACTCGATTTTGTTACTCACCGCGATAACGCCCAAGTGACAGTCGGCTTTCCCGGACTCGCGGGCCCGTGAGAGTTGCATCAGAATATCGTCGTCGTCGAGCCGGTCGACCTCGTCCAGAATGATGATGACCGCATCGTAGGCGAGGTTCAGAATCTCCCAGAGGTAATCGTAATACTCACCACTGCCAATCCCCGCGCGCGGGACGTCGAAATCAGTTCGCTCGGTCTTGTTGAGTTCCCGCGTCACAGTACGGGCAACGCGCGTCTGCGTATTGTGTTGTGCACAGTCGACGTAGACAGTCCCGACCGAGACACCGTTCGATTCTGCGGCCCTACGGGCACGCTCCGTAACATGGCGGGCGACCAGCGACTTGCCCGTCCCCGTCTTGCCGTAGATCATGACGTTGTTCGGCGGGTCGTCTTGCACGATGGGCCTGAGTTCCGCGGCGATGTCCTTGATTTCCTCATCGCGGCCGACGATTCGAGCACTCTCCGGGACGTGACCGACCTTCAGGAGTTCCTTGCGAGTGAAAATATCGACCCGGTCGGGATCGTCTCCCTCGATATTGAACAGCGGATCCTCAGCCGGGTCTTCGTACCGGTCGTCGAAGTCGGAGAGTTGCGACGGGTCCTTAGCCATCGTTACAAGATATCCCGCTACCCGGCTACTTAATTATTCGCCCACCTCGACAAGAGTGTAAATCGTCCCGTAGCAGAGACCTACTGCGCAGTGTGTCCAATGTCAGTCGAGAAGGGGTAGAGGCTATCCAGAGTGAAAGACGGCCCACCCGTGCAGGTGCTTCGCACGAGGACACACCCCTCGTCCAGAGTGAAAAACGAACAGAAGCCAATATCTGGCCACCCCTCGTCCCGAGTGAAACGCCGCGATTCGGCCGATCGCCTCGGAGGGCACACCCCTCATCACGAGTGTAACTCAAACCGAGTCCAGACAATCGCACAACGCGGGACACGAGCGGCGTCTGACGTGCGGCAGACACCCCCGTCAAGAGTGAAAACAGTCGTGAAGTGAGTCGACTGGCGGTTCGGGGTGGTTCCCATCCCCAGTCGGGGTAACGGACGTAAATCGCAGTCGTCAACCTCTACTCTGAATCAATCCCATCCTGAACCGATTTAACGGCTGTCGAGAATATGGAATATCGAGGAAATCATCACATTCAAACCACGACGAGATGAGACCCACCCACCCCTCGTCAAGAGTGAAACTGAAACGAAGAGAGTCCGGTGGTTGACGAGAATCGAACGACTGGACCGACTAAAAACGCCGTGAATCCGGGTCAGACGTAGGAACGCTGCTGTCGAACACCCGTAGAACCGACTCGAACCAGCAACTAGTCACATTCTTTAGTATTATATGAAAGTTTTATATCCTATAAATCCGTATAGTCCGCCAAGTATATTCTCCCTACTAAGTAAGACGAACTGCCATTCGTCTGTGTCTCGCGAAGCGTTACTCGCCTTTTTTATTTACATTCTGTCGTCAATCTCCGTTTCAGAGGCTCTCTCCGTGGGTTCGTCGTTTTTCTCCCCTCACAAACCTCCGTTTCCCGTGGACAGTACCCCACCCTTTCGACCGTTTTCACTCTGGACGAGGGGTGTGTGTTCCCACAGGTTTCGTCTACTTCGGAGTTCGAGTCCAAGGACGTCGAGCGACATCATCTGGGCGACCGACTGGCTCTCGGAGAAGGTCCTCCGTTGTTCGTTCTGGGGCTCTCTCGATTCCCTCCCCACCGCTGATTGTGTGACTCTCTCGCTGCGGGCCGGACTACTTGCTTTCGACGTGAGTGAATCTCGTATCAGGAGAGCGAGCGTTCGTATATATCTCTCTCGTTGACGAATCGATACATATGAGCAAGACAGAGACGCTTCGAAACGCAGTCATCGGTGCTGTCGTCACAATCGTTCTCGCGTTCACCACTGTCTCGCCGGCGATTGGTGGGGCCGTGGCTGGCTACCTTCAGCGCGAACCTCCGGTAGGAGGTGCGAGAGTTGGGGCCATCTCCGGCGCGATAGCGAGCATCCCGTTCCTCCTCGTACTCGGCCTTGGGGTCGCCGTGTTCTTCGGGACGGCTCCGGCAGGCGGGTTCGGTGTTCCGGGGGGTGTGGAGCTAGCCGTCGTCCTGCTTTTCATCGTCCCTCTCGGCGTGCTCTGGAACGCCGGCTTGGGTGCGGTGGGTGGCTACGTGGGTGCGTACATTCGCGCGCACGCCGATTCCACGGAGTCGACGATGTCTGAACCCGGTCACGAGGCAAGATAGCACAGCTACTTGCTGGGGAGGTATACGGTGGTCAGAACGCTCCCGTGGCGTACTGAGCGCACCACTAAGTCCTCACAGCGCGATTACACTATATGGCTCCTTCGGAGGATATCGAACGTTATCGTCGCAATCGGCAAGACGAACTCGACAGTGCGACGGTCTACGCGGCGATGGCTGACGCCGAATCGCAACCGCAGGTCGCAGAAGTGTATCGGCGACTTGCCGACGCGGAGCGAGCCCACGCAGACTTCTGGACAGAGAAGATTCGCGAGGCCGGTTCCGACCCGGGAGAAGCCAACCCGTCCCGGAGAGCCAGAACACTCGCATGGCTGGCCGGTCGATTCGGGCCGGGATTTGTGATCTCCTCGATGAAAGCGGGGGAAGCCATCGGCGCGGACGACTACGCGATCCAACCGGAGGTCATGGGAACCGGGATGGCGGCCGACGAACGCTCGCATGATCGTCTCCTAGCGGCCATCGCGGAAGCTCCCGGGCGGGGTGCGCAGGGAGAGGTCCTCGCCCGACTCGAAGGCCGCCACCGAGCGACCAGTGGCAATGCCCTCCGTGCCGCAGTGCTCGGCGCGAACGATGGTCTCGTTTCAAATCTCAGTCTCGTGATGGGCGTCGCCGGCGCGGCATTAGATTCGACGGCGATTCTGATTACCGGCTTGGCCGGACTTCTCGCTGGGTCGGGGTCGATGGCGATGGGCGAGTGGCTCTCCGTCCAGAGCTCTCGGGAACTCTACCAACGACAGATCGGAATCGAGGCCGAAGAACTCGCCGAAGTCCCCGAAGAAGAGGCAGAAGAACTGGCGCTCATCTACGAGGCGAAAGGGCTCTCGAAAGAACGCGCCAGAGAGGTGGCCGAGCAGTTGATCGCCGACGAGGAGATGGCGCTGGACACGCTCGCTCGCGAGGAACTGGGAATTAATCCGGAGGAACTTGGTGGCTCTGCTTGGGAAGCGGCCACCACGTCGTTCGTCCTCTTCGCGCTTGGAGCCATCGTCCCGGTACTTCCGTACTTCGTGTTGAGCGAACTGGTCGCCGTGGGTGCGAGCCTCGTGTTGAGCGCGGTTGCCCTGTTCGTTATCGGGGCGGGAATCACGCTCCTCACGGGACGTTCCGTGCTCTTCTCCGGACTGCGTCAGGTCGGTATCGGCCTCGCCGCTGCGGTCCTCACTTACGGCGTCGGGAGCGTGATTGGGGTGACGCTGGTCAGCTGACGGGACCGAAAATAACTGTCATTTCATACATGTCTCCTCGTATGGCAGCGGGAGTACGACGAGTCGACTGATGTGTTCGAAGCGATGACCGAGACCGTCCGCGGGACCGGTGGCGCGCTCACCGGGAGTATGTAATTAGTGGCCAGATCGCTGACTCTGTCGGAACTGTTCACTGTTGACATTCGGAAGGACCTTCGTTCCAATTTATTAGACAGTGATGATGTCACCAATGAATGTGGTAATATGATGTTGCGGGCCACTTGATGATAATGTCATCATGGTTAGCAAAACACGGGCAGACCGAGCGCAGATATTCAACGAAAGTATGGGCGTTTTCGCAGATCAATCGACTGCCTGAAACAGTAGGGTATAACGTAGCGTATGCCCTCCTCGCCGTTGCAATTGCTCGCTCACGGCTAGATTTAGGCCTCGAAATAGAGAGTTTGATACAGATCTCAGCCACATTTAGTGCGGCGATGCTAACGAAAATGCAGGCGTCAGTCGCAGACGTCCTGCACGATTATGCCGTTGACAAAGAAAATCCTGAGAAACAACAGAACGCGACCGCAGTCGATGAAATCGGATACGAGAGTGCGCATACTATCCTCGTTATTGAACTCACAGCTGGTCTGTTTCTTTGGATGTGGGTCTCACTACAGACGTCGTCACTTCTGTTCGCTACTGTCGGTGCCCTGTTTTCGATATCTGGGTTCGTATACTCATACCCGCCCCGAATTAAGGAGCGAGGGATACTGAACCACCTCGTAACGACGGGTACCGATGTCGGGTTCGTCGTCCTTCCGCTCGTCATACTAGCAGGGGACCCATCAGTTGAGTATGCGGCTACCGCTCTCGGTGTTATTTTTCTCTATACGTTTGGGTATCATACACTGCATCAAGCCGCAGATACGTACTATGACCGGCAAGCAGGAATACGGACGTTCACACAGAACTTTGGAGTGTCAGCGAGCATACTACTGTCAGCAATCTGTACGGCCATGGCTGGCGTTGGTGCAGGCATACTCCACGCCCTGGGAGGTGCGTTTGCGATGTTTCTCGTTGCTGGCCGTTACGTGTGGCTCTACTATCGAGTACGAGAACAGACCGAGAAAGAACAAACAGACATTACGGCACAGCGGTTCAATACGGCCTACGTTGCGACGTTCTTGAACGCAGCGTTCGCACTCGGTCTGTTAATATAATTTATTTGATGTCGGATATCGACTGCGCCAACCCTGACGTTTTAGTGTTGGCGAAATTTGACTTAGAATTATCATGACTGGCTTGATGGGTTCTGATTTCTCGAAGGTACTTGCGAAGCGGTTTGAGATCTTACACACGCTTAACGAGCAACCGCAGCGGAAACCGGAACTTGTCGAGTCAGTCGACTGTTCGCGGTCGACCGTCGACCGGGCGATCACGGAGTTACTCCAGTATGACTGCGTCGAGTCTCATAATCGAGAATATCGAACGACCCCACTCGGGCGAGCCTCACTAAATATTCGACAGGAGTATCTCGATAAGATACACGACGTGCAGCGTGCTAGCGATATACTAAATAAAAATCCAAATCTGAAAGAGCTCCCGTCAGTGTTCCTTCGTCAAGTGACGGTCTCGACGGCAGATCCACAGTTCCCGGAATCTGCGCTCAGTTCGAGTACTGCGCGGTTGCGACAGTCTGAGAGGATGGTCGGCCTTGCACCTGTCGTTCTCAAATCATATATCGACGATGTTGAGGCTGCTGTTCGAGAGACGCAATGCACAGCAGAGATCATCGTATCCGAGGGCGTTCTGTCTGAGTTGGTTGATTACCGAGAGTCGTTTACTGAATTGATAGACTCCGGACGGGTGGTTCTCCTTGTCACGGATGACGAACTCCCCTACGCACTCTGGATCATGGAAGGAGTAGACGGGGAGGTCGCTGGGATAACTGTCCATCAACACGGTGGCGTACGGGGAATGTTGACGAACACCGCATCGGAAGCCGTCAAGTGGGCGCGTGAGCAGTATGAGTCGTTCAAAGCGGATACGACTCGGTACCAACTCGTAGAGAATTGACGATGAGCAGCAGACAACAAGCCCGACTCCACGAGGTGAAGTAGTCGTATGAGTCACCACGATACCCGCTCGCGTACTCGGGAAACACCGCCTGAGCCACCCTCTCCTCCGATTGTCGGGCACACCTATCAATTCCTCCGTCGTGACCCGCTCGATTGGTTCACGGAATTAAACGAAGCATACGGTCCAGTCGTCCAGCTTCGAGTTGCTGGGCAGCGACTCATCCTTCCGACAGAGCCGGACGATATCGAACGGGTCCTTCTCACGAATAGTGAGAACTACGAGAAAGGTGGGTTCCAAAAAATGGTAACGAGGTCACTTCTCGGCAATGGGCTTGTCATCGCTGAAGGTGAGGAGTGGTGAGCCAAGCGCCAAGGAACCGAGCCTGTCTTCCATCCGAAACGGATGGAGGAGTACCAGTCAGTAATCACGTCACACACCCTGTCGACGATCGAGCGGATTTCGGCGGGGGACACAGTCGACTTAGAACAGGAGATGAAGCATCTCACGCTCAATATTATCGTGGATGCACTCTTTGGAGTCGACCTTTCCACAGAAGACTGGGACTTAGAACCCGCCTTCAAGCGAATCTTAACACATTTCGAACGCATCAGCCAAACGTACCTGTATCTTCCAGAGTGGATTCCGACCCCTGAAAACGGAGCATACAGAAGTGCGATTAGCACGCTTGATTCCGCCGTCGAGGACCTAATAGCGGCTCACCGTGCGGGAGATATCGACGGGCCAACGGTCCTCAACTATCTCCTTGAGTCGGACGAAGACTGGGACACGAAAGACCTCAGAGACGAAATCGTGACGCTGTTACTCGCTGGTTACGAGACAACTGCGCTCATGCTCACGTTTACTGGTGACTTATTGGCGCGACATCCGGAAGTCCAAGAGACTGTGGCGCGTGAGGTCCGAGAGAAGCCGTTTTCTTACTTCTTCGGGTACAACAACGAGTATTCCGAACTCGACAAAGTAATACAGGAGTCGCTACGCTTGTACCCCCCAGTCTATGGGATTTTTCGCCAACCCATCGAGGACGACCAACTGAGCGGGTTCCATGTCCCATCGGGGTCCATTATCGCGCTCAATCAATGGGTTGCTCACCGGGATTCTCGTTGGTATCAATCACCGACACAGTTTAATCCAGAACGGTGGTCGAAGGAGTTCGAAAAATCAGTGCCGACAGGTGCGTATTTCCCGTTCGCTGCAGGTCCACGCCGATGTGTAGGTGAGAGATTTGCAAGGTTAGAAGCAAAACTGATCTTGATTAATGTATTGAGGGAGTTCCGATTAACAAAGTCAGCCGATGAGAGCCTCAACGTGATTCCGTCGTTAACTACCCAACCAGCGGAGACGGTTAGCGTCACGTTCAGAGACCGATGACGTCATGCTAGTTTGTACATACGTGTTCGATACGGGTACTGCAGTTCGTACACATCAAAATCAGCTCATTTGACGAACAGCGTGGTATTCTCTGGTTAGTAAGCAACGTTGTCACGTGCAACAGTCACCCGTGAAATCGGGTCTACTGTTATACAACCAGAATCGCGGACGGCTATTGTACAGCGCGAATCTGTGGGAACATTCCAGCACGTTTCTCAACACAGTATCGATTGTTTGCAGGACTTCAATATATTATAAGTACGTATATTGTCGAAAGTATCCCGACACTGAGTAAAACCCGATATACAACGTCAGCTATTCGATTATTCTGGATTAGCCCACTGGCGGCATAACCAAACACGATGGCAATTACAGATAGAAGAAGTTGCCAGTTCGGGATCATGACATTGTGAATTTCTCACGTGTTGCAGCTACAAGCCTGTTTGCACTCCGACACCCCCCGAATACAGTCCATTCGTCAGTCACCACACCGCCGGACAGCGGTGTGTACTCGACGCAATAGGTGTCAGCCGCGTCGTCGCCGACGGCTCGAACACCCGCTCGTCGAGCGCTCTCTATCAGTTCACTCGACCGCGTTCTTTGTTGCTCCCTCGCCAGAGAGCTTTGAATCCTCTGTCCCACCAGCCCAGTAGTCGTCTAGCGGACCGTCAACACCGGTTAGTTGGATCCACGCCTGCGAGGTAATACCGAGAATGACGATCGAGATGACCGAAGACTCCACCGAGAGTGCCACCTGAGTGAGTAAGAAGGTCGGTGAACTGAACGTCGCATCCGGCATGACCTGTCCGAGAAACATACTGAACGCTATATTGATTCCGTAGGGAACGATGAGGGCTGCACCCAGTCGGAGGCGGTTCCCAGCGACGGTGCGCCAACTTTGGACGAATGCCGTCGGGACTGTCGCGTCGCGAACGGCGATCTCTTGGTCGACAAACGCAAACGTCAACAGGACGACCCCGACTGGCAGCAGAACCACCAATATCGCTGGAACAACGAGGATAGGTGTGTACCACGCACCGACGAGTGTCGTCTGCAGTGATTCGGGAAGCACGGTGAAGACCCCGATAGCCCCGAGGACGACGACTATCATGACGAGGAATACCAGAACGAACATGGCCAGCACCCTGAGTAGCGTGGCGATGAACAGCCGCAGTGTCGCCCATCCAAGATTTCGAAACACCAGCTGTTCCGGGAGGTGATCGCGTCCGTCGTCGACGAGCGAGCGAACCGCAACGATCTGTATCGGTACCGTCAGCACGCCCCCAGTGAGCCCGCCGAGGAGTGCGGCGCTCGCTGATACCAGCGACGGGAGGGCCGTCCCGGGTGCCGGCGTCCCTGGTGGTGACGCCGCTCCTGGCATCCCGAGCGGGACGTACGTGGTCGCCAACAGCCAGACAAACACGCTTTGGAGAACGGTTGCAACGAAGAAGGTCGTCATGAGGAGCGCGCCATTTCGCGTGAGAACGCGTCCGAGTCCGTCGGACACGATCTGTCGGACGTGGAGGACCATGCACCGCGATTCTTCGTGCCGTGAGTTCAAACCCAGGGGTGCTTTTCTGGTTCGGAAAATATCGCGTGCGGGGGGTGCAGGCCCGGGGCTTGGAGCAATGGCAGGAGGGCCGGTACGGGGACCGGCACGTGGGACGATGACAGCGAGACGCTAAATTGGGGCCGTCGACTTTCTGGTTTGGAAAAAGAGTAGAGGGTATTAATTACTCCGCCCTGAAGTATCCGACGTGAGTGAGGATCCCTCCACCGAGGAAATCTTCGCGCTCCTCGATGACGAGTACGCGCGTGCAATCCTCGCTCAGACGAGCATCGAACCGATGTCCGCCAAAACCTTGAGCGATCGATGTGATGCCTCCCTGCCCACGATATACCGGCGCACGGAGAGGCTCATCAACTGTGACTTACTCGCAGAACGGACCGAAATCGGTGAGAACGGCCACCACTACAGCATCTTTGAGGCACGACTCGACAGTCTCACCGTCGAAGTGGACGAGGGAGACATCTCAGTGAGTCTCGACACGGGGCGGGCCGAAGACCCGGCCGACCGCTTCACCGACCTCTGGGAGGGAATCTGAGATGGTTCAACCCAGCATGGACCTGTACGTGAACTACCTCGTGTTGCTGGCGGTGACGTTGCTGGCGTTGGTTCTCAGCCTTGCCATCGTCTTTCAAGCCTACCGCGGGTACCGACGCAATCGAAGCCAGCCGATGCTGTGGCTCGCGGTCGGACTGGTCCTCCTCACGGTCGTGCCGTTCGTGGTATCGTTGACGGTCGCATCGGCCGGAACCGCGCTCGGGTTCGGCCCGGTTGTGTACACGTACTACGCCCCCATACTGAACAGACTCATCGAAGTCGTCGGGCTGGTCTGTATCCTCTATTCGCTTTATAGCCGATCCTGAGCCGCTGCTATCGATTCGAGTTCCGCTCGATAGTGCCTGTAGTCGCGGAGATGTGGCGTCGTTGTATCCACCAACAGGTGATACTCCCGGAAGTCGTCCGACAGACAGAGAACGTGTCTCTTGAGAGATTTGTCTCAGTTATAGACAGTACGAGACGGCCACGTCAACGGAAAGAACACAATCGCAACGATAGCCGCCGGTGGAAAGAGAACGAAGAAAGCAAACACCTTCCATGAAATGGCAACGTCGCGGGACACGGCCAAAGTTCGTTCGTCGCAATACACATCTTGCGGCCGATGCGCGCTTTCGAGACAGGAAATCCGTCGAAACCGCTACGCTGAGAAGATCAATAATCTGTTCCACCAGACGGGAACAGAGTTCTTGAGGGCGAACGAACGGCTGCGTAGTGCGCCGTAGTTCACCCGGTCAGTTCGTCGTAGACGGCGACGGAAAACGTGAGCATGAACGCCGACGCGACGCTACCGATGACCGCCGCGAGGACCCCCACGACGATGAGTAGGGGCGTCGAGAGCGTCGGCAGGCCAGCCGTCGAAGCAGCCTCGGGACTAGCCAAGAGCGAGACGCCGGCGTAGACACCGCCGGAAAGCGCGCCGATGACCATTGTGAGAAGCATGTAACCGAACGTCGCCAGAAGGTTCTCCCGGACGACGCGATAACTCCGCTTGAACGAGTCGATTGCGGACGCACCGTCGATGACGATGGCCTGGCCGTAGAACTGGACGAAGAACGCCACGGCGAGATACAGGAACCCCGCAATGGCCACCAGACCGATAAACACCGTCCCGATGGAGCCGTGAGCCAGGAACGCCCCGAAGCCAGCCGCAACGCCGACTGCACCGATGACACCGTTGACGACGAGCAAGAGTACGTAGGCGATCAGCAACGAGAGATAGTTGGCCTTCCCGTCGGCGATGAAACGTGATAGCGAGCTGCGGGTGGTAAGGGCCTCGTCCGCCATCCCGAACATGCCGCCCTGGATGAAGGGTGTCACGAGGAGGAGAACTGCGGAGATGCCCAACGAGTAGAACGTCGAGATGAGTGGGTACGACGACTGCAACAGCAGTTGGGGTACTAGCAGCACGAACACGATCAGTTGTGGGACCAACAGACCCGGAGCACGCTTGAGCGCACCCGGTGTCCGTCTGAGGGCTTGGAGGACTCCCATGGGTGAGAGAAAGAGGCCCGATGGTATAACCGCCAACGCTGGTTTTCTGGCTCAGAAAATAAGTCATCAGTGCCGTTGTTTCGAGGGAGGAGAGCGCCACCGAGGAGGAAGGTGAACGGTCTCGACGTGAGTACTGTCACATGATACGGTTCAGTTTAGCTGAATTGAGGCGCTAAGCCCCCTTCCTCAGCGAGCGCCGACCGAATGGGAGGCGCGATCGGGGGGATACAGCGTTCACAAGAGCAGAGCTCTTGTGTGCGGACGAGACGCAAGCGTCTCGTCAACGCTGCACAGTTCTCATACACAATTCGGTGGCAAGCCCACAGGCCCGCGCAGTCGGAGTGTCTATGCAGTAGGGTATTATTGACCGAACCCAATTCATTCACGAGGTCATCAGCGGGTTCACGGACAACTATGGTGTCGAGCTTGTAGGCAACTGTGGCAACACGGGTCGAACAACTACAGGAAACAACGGCGTCGGGTTGCGGAGTATCATGCGGACCTCCGACGGAAGCGCCGTGACGTCTTGCACAAGCTCTCGAACTGCTACGCTCGGGAGTACGACCTCGTGGCGGTTGAGGACTTGAACGTGAGGGGGATGATGGAGTCGCCGTTGAACAGCCGCAACACCGCCTCTGCCGCGTGGCGGACGTTCCTCTCGCTACTGGAATAAGTGCGAGCGCGAGGGGACGCACTTCGTAGCGGTCAACCCGAGAGGGACGACGAAAGAGTGTGCGTCACGTGGCGTCTCGACGGAGAAGCCGTTGTTCGGGTCAGCATCGGGGTGCGTGTTCGCCGCGCCGGAAGTTTTTACAGGTCCCGTGCGGACCGCTGTCACATGTACGATCACGGCGAACCCGGCAGCGCGGCGCGGAGCGTACGATGACGATTACGAGCGACTGGGGCGAATGGTGGGCCCGGGAGGAACTCAACGGCGTCGACGTCGAGGAAGGGGTCTCGCTGTGGTATCTCGGGGTCGCCGGCTGGGCGATACGGACGCCGGAGACCGCCATCTACATCGACCCCTACTTCAGTACCGAGCGGGACCGCGAGTACGTCGCGCGGATGTCGCCGGTGCCGATGGAGCCGCAGTGGGCGGACGCCTGCGACGCGGTCTTCTGCACCCACGACCACCGCGACCACTTCTGGCCGCCCTCGTTCGGGCCGCTCCTCGACCACGGCGGCTCCGTCCACGCGCCCGCCGAGTGTTACGAGAACTTCGACGTGAGCGCAATCGACGAGGCGAAGCGGACGGTCGTCGAACCCGGCGACAGCTACGAGGTCGGCGACCTCACGGTTCACGTCAGAGGCGGGTACGACCCGGACGCGGACGGCACGGTGACGTACGTTATCGAGCACGAGACGGGCACCGTCTTTCACGGCGGCGACAACCGACCCTGTGAGGCGTTCCACGAGACCGGTTCGGAGTTCGACATCGACCTCGGAATGCTATCTTACGGCACCGACGCCCGCCTCGTCGAAGACGGCGAGGTCGTCACGCGCAAACTCTACAACGACGCGGACGAGATCGTCGAGGCCGCGAACGCGCTCGGCATCGACCGCCTGATTCCCGAGCACTGGCGGCGCTGGCGGTCGATTCACGCCGACCCCGGCGCACTCTCGAAGGCCGCGACGACGTTCGAGTACCCGCACGTGATCGAGGAGGTCGAAGTCGGTGATCGCTTCCGACTCGGCCGGCCGGGTGTCGTCCCACCGGCGCGCCTCGGCGGTGAGTGAATCTCCAGCCCGTCACCGCCTTCTTCTGCCCTCACGGCGACGTCGCGCGGCGTCCCCACCCCAAGGGCGATGTCGTACTGTACCACAGAAACCGCAGTCGAGTCAGTCGGCGCGCGGGAGTTCGACGACGAAGACGGCCCCCGTCGGTTCGTTGTCTTCGGCCCGGACCGACCCGCCGTACTGCGTGACCAGAGTGTCGACGAGGTAGAGCCCGAGGCCCGTCCCGGGGCTCCCGAGGCCTCGCTCTCCTTTCCCGAACGCGACGTCTTTCTTGTCGTCGGGGATTCCCGGCCCGTTGTCTGCGATTCGAATCTCGACGTCGTCCGCTCGGGCCGTACACGAGACCTCGACGCGAGGCGCGTCCTTGTCGTTGTGTTGGACGGCGTTGTTCAGGAGGTTCCGAAACACGGAACTGAGCATGCTATTCCCGGCGACCTCGACGTCGGGGAGCGTTCCCTCGACTACGAACGCCGCCTCCGGGAAAGACTCCTCGCGAAGTGATAGCTCGGTTTCGAGGACCGAGCGAAGCGGGACCGACTCGACGGTGAGACTGTCGTTCGATGCGATCGTATCCACGTAGTCGCGCGCGACCTCGGTGAGTTCGACGACGTGCTCACCGCTGTCGAGGATTTTCTGGAGGTACTGGCTCCCGCCGGCATCGACGTGGTCTTCGAGCATCTCGGCCCAGCCGAGTACGATTCCCATATCGTTGCGGATGTCGTGGCGGACGATTCGGTTCAGCAGTTCGAGTTCTCGCTCCCGGCGTTTCTGCTCCGTGATGTCCGTACAGATACCGACGACCTCCGAGACGTCGCCATCGTCATCGCGGAGGAGCACCTGTCGCGTCAGCACCCAGCGAACCGACCCGTCTGGTCGGACGACACGACCCTCGTACGCCTCGTCGTGGGCCCCTTGGGCCGAGGCCTCGATGTTCCGTCGCACCCGGTCGCGGTCTTCTGGATGGATGCCGTCGAGCAACCGCGTGACGTCATCCACGACGTCATCGGGGGGAATCCCCCAGATGGCTTCGAAGCCGGCACTGATGTAGTCGAACTCGCCGGGGGTGGACACCGTCCAAAGCGCGACTCCGTCAAGCTGGTCGAACAGGTCCCGGAAATCGCGCCGGCGGCCGAGCGAGCTGTTACTCATGCGGTGCTGTTTCGGGCCGAGTCGAATAAGTACCGGTCCCGGAGTAGACGGCGGAGTAACCGGCGTCAAAGTCACAACGAGCCGGCGAACCTGTTCGTCGCGGGCCTCATCGGCTCACTCGATAAAATTCGCCGAGGCGACGGTCACAGAAGACTCGCTTTCGACGGCGAACTTCTCGCTCGCGTTCGATCCGGCGTCTATCGGGGCTGTCGACGTGGATGGCGAGGTAACCGTCGGAATTCGTCCCGAAGATATCTATCCCGGCGGAACGCGCGTCGAAGTGGAAGGCCCTTCTTCGCTCATTTCCACGCGCGTCGATATCCTCGAACCGACGGCCCCCGTATCCGGGGCGGAGATGTCTCGGTTGACCCGATAACGGCGCATTACCAGGCCATCCACGTGCCGAGGCCGACACACTCGTCGCTGGTCACGCGGGGTAATACCGAATCCCATCTTTATACGGACCTCTAACACTGTCGCGCTGAGCGCGGTAGCCCGTGAACACTTCGGCCGTCCAGTCGCTCGATGGGGATTGCCACCTCGTGGACCTTCTTAGGATAGCTGAGCCGTTCGACGATGTGCGGGTTAATATCGAGATGGTTGGCAGCATGATGCCGCTGGCGGCGGGCGGTTTCGAGTGCCGATTCCGATTCAGTCTAATCTCCCGACTCGTCGTGGACCGTGTCGGATTTCGATGTTATAGTCATTCGAGCGGCATTCGTCGGTTTCGTATCGGGCCGCTACAGTCGGGACACTGGCCCGGGCTATCCTCCGCGATGATGATCTTTCCGCACTCGAAGCACTCGTAGGGCGCTTCTTCGTCTGATTCAGTGTCGACATCTCTCATTGTGAGTTCACGAGTACCTGCTGGGAATCGGTACTCTGTCTGGGAGTAATAGGTGTATAAGGGAATATCTGGTTGTTAATTACCCAACGACCTCTAAAAGACATGGTTAGTTATTCAACCCCCTCAGGTCACGGAATTGAGACGTTGTTCTCCTCGAAGAGCGTTTCGAACAGTTTGCGCTGGACGGTCCGGGAGTGTTTATAAAACGCCGGCGGGGAGATTCCGAGTGTCTCCGCAACATCCTCGCCCGTGTTCTCGCGTGGTGACTCGAAGAATCCGCTGTAGTATGCCGTCTGAATGACTTCGAGTTGCCGCGAAGTCAGCTTCTCAAGGAACTTCGAGTACAAGTCGCGTTCCAAGGACTGATCCAGAGCCTGCTTCGAACGGAGTTCGACAGTGGAGAACGTGTCCCGGACGAGTTGTGTGATCGTCCGGACGTCGATACCATCCGGGATGTCGATGATGAGGGTCGTGGACGTCTGGTCGGTAGTCGCCTCGCGGAAGACGGCACCATGATCGGCCAGTTCCAGGGCAAGAAACGGCTGTGTGAGCCGAAGCCGTAGCACACCCTCCTCACCATCCACACTAATCTGTTGGACCTCATCAACCCCGACCAACTTCGAGGCAGCGTCGGCAACGGCAGTTACCGCTCCGTCGTCGACAGTCACAAACACGTAGCTTCCCTCTGTGGATTGCTGGACGCCACCCTGATACGAGAGTGTACACTCTGAATCTTGAGCGAGCCTTGAGAGGATGAATGACGAATCATCGATATCGAACTCGACACGCGTCATCGACGTCGTGAGCAGTGCATTCTTTCGTTCGATAGCACTGAGCGCAGACGCAATGGTCTCGCCGAGTTCAGCAAGGACAGCTTTCGTCGTGTCGTCGAACGCGCCTTGACGCGGTGCGTAGACAGTCAACACCCCGTATGTGAGGTCATTGTAGACGAGAGGGATACTCAATACGGAAAGGTAGTCACGAGCGAGTGCGGCCTTCCGCCACGGATCCTCACGGAGCCTGGCAGCGACGTTTGTCACCATCGTCACGTCGCCAGTGGCCGCGGTTTGGCCGGCTGGCTCTGCACCTGGCTCGCCGATGGCGAATGATTGGCTATCCAGATACCCCTGTTCGTTGCCTGCCCAGGCCCGTGGCTCGACGGTGTCGGTTATCCGGTCAATCGTGCCGATCCAGGCGAACCAGAACCGGTCCTCACCGGTCAACCGCTCGCAGACCGTATGATCGATTTCCTCTCTCGTCTCGGCTTGCACGAGCGCTTGATCGATCTCTCGAATGGTCTCGTTGATGCGATTCAGCGCGGTGAGCTGTTCGTTTTGCTCCTGAAGTGTGCGATCTTGCTTTCGAAGTCTGGACTCCCGTGTGACGCGGTCCAGGGCCGCCTCAGCGGTTGCAGCGAGAAGGTCTGCCAGTTCCCGGGCTACGTCGTCGAAAACGCCGACTCGGTCCGAGCCAGCGACGAACACGCCGTGGTTGCCGAGTGGAATGTAGGCTGTACTGCGAAGGTCAGTCGCCCGGTTTTCGAGCCGGTCTGCCCCGTGAACGTCGTCGAAGAACAGCGCTTCATCCTCGACGAAACTATAACTCGGTAGCGTTTCGCCGTCGGCGTGAACGATGGGGAGCGGACCGTTGAGCTCTTTCATCGTCGCCGAGCGGGCCGCGGGTTGGAGTTCATTGGCATCGGCATCGAAGAGATAGACCGCACTCGCATCCAGATCGAGAACGCCGGGTGTGCCGTCGACGACATGCTGGGCAATCTCTTGGTGCGTTTCGGCGTACAGGAAATCACGGGCGGTCTCTTGGAGGGTTGCGAGCGCCTCCTCGCGTTGCTTGCGTTTCGTGATATCCCGACAGCTAAACAGGAGCGTCCCGTCCTGAATCGAGACTTCACGAACATTGACGAGGAGGGTGTGCTCGCGACCCGCCTTGTCTGTCGCAGTCGTCTCGATGTTCTTGAGAACTCCGTCCTCTGCGAGCTCCTTACGGTCGAAGAGATCCGCACCGAGGAGATCGTCGATCGTCCTTTGCTCGTGGATTTCTTCGGCCGTATAGCCGAAAATAAAGTGGACGTTGGGACAGACGTAGGTGTACTCGCCGTCTTCGTTCGTGATGAGAACCGTATCGGTCATATTGTTGAGCGTGACACGATGGAGCTCCTCCGATTGACGGAGGTCGCGTTCGAGATCGACACGCGCAGTGATGTCGACGCCCTCGACGACGATCGAGACGATGTCACCACACTCGTTCTCGACTGGGTGTACGGAGAGATCGATGACGCGTGGATCCTCGACGTGTGGTGGCTGTGTGACGACGGCATTGCCGAGTTTCCCACCGAGTCCGTTCTCCACGATTTGTTGTACATCCGCGTTCGTTGAATCGGGGGCCGCCCACCACGGAAGCGTCCAGAAGGGTTCTCCAACAATCGTTTCAACGTCTGCTTCGACCATCTCTCGTGCCGTTTCGTTCACGCGGGCGAGTGAACCATCCAGATCAAGTACCCACGTCGCGGTCCGCGAATCGTTGAACATCGCGTCGAACTGTCTGGCCCGTTCCTGTTTCGTGGCCGACCGCTGTACAGTTCGGATGGCGCGTTCAGTTCGTTCGATGAGGTCATCTGCCGTCTGTTCTATCGGGTCTGTGAGTGCGACGTAATCGGTGACACCGGCTTTTATTGCCTCACTAGCGAGGGTTTCGCTCCCTGCGGCGGTACAGAGTAATACTGGAAGCGTTCTGGTTTCAGTCCGGATGTCTCTGAGAAGTTCGAGTCCGGTTGCCTCTTCGAGTACGTACTCGCTGATGAGACAGTCAGTGGTCCGCTCTCGGACCATTTCAAGCGCTTCTACCTTGGTGCCAACTGTCCGTACCGTTGCGTCAGTCCGAGACTCAAGCGTCGCGGCGAAACGCGTGAGCCAGTCGTCAGTACCGACGAGTAACACAGTCGACGAATCGGTGATAGGAAAGGAAGTGACCATTATTTGTCCATAAGGCTACAGTACACAGTCATCTCGGTGCCAATTCGGACTCGCTCCCCGTCCCGCTTCGGGCCTAGGTCGGAACGCTCGCACATAGCTAATTAACTATCAAACTGGGAGAGTACAAAATGGTTCGTTATGTAACCCCAATGGGTATGGGGGCGGTACGTAATATGCTAAGACGCTCTCTGGAACGATTCTCTCAGTTCAGGTTGATCTCCAGCGCGAGGACCAAGGTTGTGAAATCCCTCTGAAGTTGAGCCGAATCGGTGCTGAATCGGCGGCGGGTGTATCTATCAGTTACCCCCCACCAGCGCCTCGGCTGTTTCCTCAGCGAGAGCCGTCACTAGCTCGTCTGCTGGTTGCAGTTCTTGGGTTAACCCGACACTCTGACCCGCATAGAGCGGTAATTCCCCTACATCTCCGCTCATATCGGGGACTGCAAGTGAATCCTCATACCGCCGTACCGGATTCCCATCATCTGTTTCCGCGACAACGTCTCCCTCTCCCGGTCGGTCCATCGCAGGTTGTTCTGCCGCCTTCCATTCTGCGACAGTCTCGTTTTCGAGTACCCGGTGCGGCACGGCTGGCCATCCTTCGTCGAACAGTGTCGAGTGAACTGTGTCAGTCTCTTCCGCATCAATCACCCTTCCGATCGGTGCTTGAACAGTGGGAACATCAAGGCCGAGCGCATCGATAAGAGATGTCTTCAGTCGGGGCATCACAAATCTGGAATAAGTCGCGTATTGGTTCTTGGCTCTGATGCTGAATACAGCTCCTTTACTGTTCTACGCCCTCGTGGTTTCGAGGGCGAACTGTTCGAAAAAGCCCTTCATAAAATCCCACCGGGACGCTCCAAGGCGTCGGCCTTGTTCAGTATATAACGCGTCAAGTCGCTCGCGTGCCCATTCACGTACGAGTTCGATATCCGGTAAGTCGGCGTATTCTGTACTGAACGTGGATGCGTCATCGATAACGGCATACTGATCGCCAGTACGCCCCGAGCGTTCGCCGACGATACAGGCGAGTCGAATGAGTCCGACTGCACCGGTCGCATCGAGCTTATCAGCATCGAAGAGAAGCTTTGCTTCGATCGTTTCTGGGTCAGGAGAGCTTGCTCGGATGCTGTGTGCTCGGAGGCAGTGTTCGATGGCTGAAATCTGGTCAGCCCTCACGCCTTCAGCTTCAAGCAAGTTTGTGGTTTCGTTAGCTGCCCATCTGTCGTGGTCATCGATCTCTCCGACACGTTCGAGTGGCCGTCCGATATCGTGAAACCACGCAGCTGCTGCGAGTACGTCTCTATCAACACTTTCGGGGTGCTTGTCCGCGAGCTGTTGTGAGACATCGTGTACGCGCTTGGCATGGAAAATATCGTGTGCGGGGAAGGCGGCCTCGTAATATGCGCGCGATAATTCTCGGGCAAGTGGACCTAGTTCGGAGGGCATATTCTCAAAAGTCACCGCAGGTCGCTTATCCATTATGGACGACACGTCTATCCGAACAGCTGGTTCAGGGCTAACCGGGTTCTTATCTGTTCGAACAGCGAGCGACCAGTGGATCGACATCCACTCCAGAAATTCGGAGCGTCCGCTCGCTGGTGTCACGGCGACACCACGGCGGCATCTTGCAGGTCTGTGCGCTATTCGTCGTGAGCCACCGTACCCCGACGGGATACCATTGGTGGTCGTCCCACTGGAACCGCACGGGCCGTGCCGTCGGTCTGAGCCGAACGGGTGTGTGACCGGATCGGCCTTCTCGCCGGTGGAGAACCTGTAGCTGAGGTCACACCCACACAAGTACGGGAACAAGCCGGCGTCACCTCAGAGTTGTTTCTCTCATTTAGAAATGTGAGTAGTGTACACAAGAACTACTCAGACGGGCACAAACAGTTGGCGGCATGACGATTGGCCGAGTTCGATGATCGGAAGCGGCTACATGGCCTGTCGAGACTCAGGTGTTCAGATAACGGTCCTCCATGCCCTCGAGATCGTCGCGTCTATCTCCACGTTTAATGTGAATCGCGCAACAATTGAAGATGCCTTCGTTGCGATATCTGAGATACTTAATAAGAGATACCGACTCTGTTGAGATGATCTGCTGCTGATCGTTTGTTGAGGTCGTACTGAGAATAGGGCCGATGCGGTTTGTAAATGGCTCGACGGCTTTCTCGCGGCACTCAGAAGGCGTTGAGTGCGAGTATACACGATCAGCTATGAAACTTTTGTAGGGGTCATGTCTCCTGTAGGGTACGTTTTGTCAACCAGTATGCAAGCGGGATACAACACAAGAATGCTGCTGGCCACACGATCATTTGGGTCACTGGGTCTGCGGGAAATGCAATCGTACTCATGGTAAGTCCTCCAAGTCCGCTGAGAGCGATAGCTCCAGCGTAATTCTCCCGGCGAGACCGAGGACGAGTTCGATCGTGTCGGGGACGCCACCAGATTATGTAGTATAGGAGCACAATGCCTGTGAGTGGTGCAATACTCCAAGCAAAAGGGTGAGAACTGCCGTGACCCCGTGCATCAGATATTACCCAGATAACTGCGGCGACTAATACAGCCATCTGAAGTAGGGTTCCAAGGCTGAGTAGTAGGGGACCAGCAGGGGACATATCGAATCATTTTATTTCTCAGTTGTATTCTTTTTGATACTTGATTTCAACTGGCACTGTCTAGTTAAGCCAGTTTGAGGAACGAGCAGGTCGTTGAGTGTGTTTGGGATGAAGCTCGCAGACCTGCTCAGCGAGTGCTTTGCGACGGATTTAGAAGAAACTTGGGAGCGTGAGCGGACAGCGACGCCCGTTAGGGCGTTCGCTGTCCAGCTCCACGCGACCGGATATTCGCTCAGAGAAACAAAACAGATTCTTCGATATCTCGGCGTTGAACGGTCTCATCAAGCTGTTTGGCAGTGAGTATATCGACTGGCTGACAGCGGTCACAACCCGCCTGAGGCAACGCCGAAGCGGGTTGCGGTCGACGAGACCGCTGTCAAAATCAATGGCGAGTGGTCTTGGTTGTACGCTGCAATAGACATCGAGACAAAGCTGATTCTTGACGTCGAATTGTTTGGACGACATGGTACCGATCCGGCTGCTGCGTTTCTCCATCGACTCTCGGAGAAACACGATCTCTCAGATGCTGTGTTTCTCGTTGATAGCTACGGATATCAGACTGCCCTCTCTCGATTAGGATTGAGCGGTCGGCTTGACTACGTCGAGAGAATCCTCATCGAAAAATGGTTTCACACCCTCAAAATGCGAGTCGACCGCTTCCATAATTCGTGGGTGGGCAGTCACGGAAGCGTCCGCGAGTGGTTCATACAATTTGTGCAATACTACAATTTTCAGAGACCGCATCAAGCGCTCGATGGGCGAACACCGGTTGAGGAGGTCACTAACTAGACAGTGCCAACAGAGCTGAATATTCATTATTCTTCCACTATGCTATACAAGGTTATACGACAAATCGTGAAGATGACAAATGAGAAAAATATAGCATTGCAGTCACATTTCACGATTATGATTGACTGGTTTACTAGTCAATATACCAACCCGCTGTCCGTAGCAATCATACTTGGACTCAGGTTTCTCTCATACTTTCTGTATTCCGGGCTTGTTGCCGCCGCCCGAGGGATAAAGTCAAAATTCACGATGATTAGTTTTTCGTTCGCAATATTATCTATCGCTATTACCTTCTCGGTCATTCATCCGGACGGGGTCTCAAAAGACTTCGCGCTCATTGATTTCCTTCTCCACTTTTCGTTTCCGATCATCGCCGGATACGCAGTTCCCTCAAACCCGTCCAATACTCGCTGGATTAGCTTTTCTATCTTACTGGCATCCACGTTTTTCTTCCTGACGTTGCTAATAGTGCTCTACGGCAGTGGTCCCTGACCATCGAGAGTATTCCCATACCCACTTCTATCAATGCGGTATTCGTTTTGACCCGAATCATAGGAAATTAGTACTGTGCACGGTTTACAGGTTTTCACCAGAATGCCCTATATGTCTATATGCTATTCAGAATCTGGAAGTGGGTGTTCGAAAAGCCGTTCGCCAGACTCCTCACAACTGACCGCGATGACCCTGTGAGAACTACAGCACGACTCGACGACTTCCTCGCCGAGTTGGATGTCGCCACCGGTCGTCGGGCACGTTTCGAGGAATATCCGCAAACTGTTGAGAATCGGTCCTCGTTCTTCTGCGTCGAAACTGTTCCATCCCGGGACCCACGATTGAAGGACACGGCTGGCTGCAATATCTGCGATAAGGGCTGCACGGGATGGCCACTGGCCAACCCATTCAGAGTCGGACTGAAGAATCTGCGCCTCGTCTTGCTCGATGAGTTCGAACGCCTCGTGCGTATCTGCCTCCATCCCGAAAGTCTCTGCGACCAGTTCTCCCGTGATGTCCGAGTCGAGTAGTGGGTCGGTCGCCGCAGTCCAATCTGCCTCGAACTCATCGGTCAAACAGAGGTCATCCGCGTCCGTACAGGGTTCAAGGATATTATGCCGCAAAAAGAAGGTCTCAAGTTCCTCTTCCGGAGAATCGGATTTTGACTCAACTGTGCGATCTGCACTACTTGTCGACTCATCGGTGACCGATGACGTGGTTTGAGTGGTTGACTGCGACTGGTTTTCTGACGGTGGCTGCGGCGCCGTGTTGCCGCCTCCAATACCAGTCGCTAACTCTGGCTCCGGGTCTTTTCCGAACCATCGGAGTACTAGTTAACCGAGGTTGGCTCATTCTAAACAAAAGGAGAGCGAACAGCGGTCTTTGCGATGAACTCCTCGGTCACTCCCAAGAAATCTGAGACGTTCCGCGGCCGCTACAGCCGTCACTGGCAGATTGAGAACGAGTACAAGAGCATCAACTACGACTTCTTGTCGAAGACCTCCTCGAAAGATCACCGCATGCGATTATTCTACTTCGAAGTCGTGGTGCTACCGCACAATATCTGGCGGCTCACCGATTTTCTGTTGAGGACCGGTGTCAGTGGTGAAATAGACACGCGCCCGCGATAACCGCAGGAGAATGCGTCGAGTTGGTCTCTTTGGCGTACTTCCACTTGATTAACTGAACGAACACATCGGCTTGCCTCTCATGGGCGGTGGCACCATCTCTGGGTGGAATATTTCAGATTATTTTTGTGAATCACAGGGTGATAACTGTAATTGACAGGTATTCTAGCTCTTCCTTCCCGTATCCGTGACTAGTCCGGCGTATAGAAACAATAAAATCCCCTATCCTCAGAAACTGTGGAGCGGCACAACCTCGGAGGATGGAATCGCTGTGTGCCCCTGTATTCTCTGTCTCGACTCCCGGAACCGCTGTTAAGTGACTACTGCGAATTCATCGTTGTAGATGAGTGGATTCAGAGCACATTTTTGAATTCCACGAGTGCAAACACGATAGCAACAGCTCCGAATAGTAGACCAGTCGTGCTTAAAAGCTGATTTCGTGGAACAACAGTCGTCTGTGAGACGACCGATAGAATCTCGTCGGCGTCCGCATCCTCAAAGTCCACGAGTTTCGGATCGACATCGCGGTCAGATATTGACTCGGTTGGCGATTTGAGGGCAGGAGCGAATTTATAAGTACGTGTGACTGACGCGGACGGAAATATAGAGTCCGCGGAGAGTCAAAGACGCCTTTGAGTCCCAGTGTGAGCGCGTCCCCAGCAGAGTCCGTCGCGGGGAGACGGCGCTTGGAACCGGAGCGGTTCGATTCGGGCGAGAAACCACGGTTGTGTTTAATTCGCACCAACGTAGCTGCCCGAAACATCGGCGGCTTCAGCGATCGCTGGTGCCGACGTGTAGCGACGAGAACACCGTCGCCTCGATCTTCCGGAGGTGCTCGCCGACGGTCGTCCCGGCGAGTCCGGTCGCCGCCGCGATCTCGTGGTGAGTCGCTTCGCGGGGTTCCCGGTAGTAGCCGAGGTCGATCGCCACCCGGAGTACCTCGCGCTGTCGCTCGGTCAGGCGGGAGACGACGTGGCGTGGGCCGGGTGTGTATCGTCCTGTGCGTTCGATTTCGATCCTGACACCCTCGGGCTGTTCGGTAAGTACGTCGGCGAAGGCCGCTTCTGTTCCGATGTAGGTCGCTCTAAGGCCGCCGTCGTCGGTGTACTCGACCGGCATCTCGATGAGGGACGATGATTCACGTCGGCCCTCCATGAGTGTCCTTGTCAGGTCGTCGGCCGCGTAGCGTGTGTACGAGAAAAAACCACCGTCGTCACCGGATATCGTAAACTCGATCACCTTAGACGACTCCGAGAGCACCCGACGGAGTCCCTCCACGTCGCCGCGCCCCTCGGCGAACATGGCGACGGTATCGTCGTCGAGGAGTTCCATGCGGTGGATAGCGCGATACTCAAGGTCAAGATTCATGACTCGCCGGTCGAGCCGGTTGATCCCGTCCTCGTCGGGGTAAGCCACGAGAGTGACACAGCGCATGCGTCACGATGGGTCGCCGCCCATAAAACCAGTGTTCATAAGCGTCCGTGGATCGCCGGCAGCACGCTCACCATCTCCGGGTGAAGAGATCTACCCGATGGAATTCGGAGACGCGATGAGAGAGACGGTAGACTCAGTTCCCGGCGAAATGACCGAGCGAGCGAACGTCCTCGGCGCTCGTCGGACTCGGTTCCACAACCACTGTGATGGCCCTGCGCTGAGGCGTGTAAACCGTTGCAGACGAGAAATCTGTTGGGTCCGTGTATGACAATACCCACCGACGAAGAGGTTATCGTTCTCACCGGTGCGAACGAAGGGATCGGCTATCACTTGCTGACGGCGCTTGCCGAGGAAGACCGTCTGATCGCTGCACTCGACGTGGCCGGGGACAACGTGCTTGACGCCCGAGACGACGTAACCGCTCGGGTTCGATACTACGAGTGCGACGTCACCGACACCGACGACGTGACCACGGCGGTGAACGACATCGTGGAGAGGTGGGGTCGGATCGACGTCGTGGTCAACAATGCGGGTGTCGCTCGAGCCGGGTTTTTCGAGTCACAGCCGATGGCTGAGACGCGTCGTGAGTTCGAGGTCAACTTCTTCGGCTATCAGCGTCTAATCCGGGCGGTCCTCCCGCACATGCGAGCGCAGGGGTCCGGTCTTATTCACAACATGTGCTCGGGGACAGCCGATACCGGACACCCCGGCCTGTCCGGGTACTCCGCGACCAAGGGTGCCGTCAAGGCGTTCGTCCGCTCGCTCCGGCTCGAACTCCGTGGCACGGGCGTCACCTGTACGTTGATGATTCCGCCGTCCACGAATACGGGGATGACCGCCGACATCGACTATCCCGAGTGGATGACGGTCGAACCCGAGGAAGTCGGCCGCAAACTGGCCGATAAGATTCACTCAGCCCGACCGGTAATCACACCCGACCTGACGACGCGAGTCGGGTTGGCGCTCACCCGCTGGTTCCCGTCGATCTGGCGGCGAATGACGGCTGGAATCGTCGGCAATTCGGAGTGACGACGCGTGGCTCGATGGCAATCGCCTGCGGGCGTGCGGCCGACGGGCTCCAGACGTTGTGCCCCATAAGCGTCCATGGATGGCCGGCAGCGGATTCATCGCCATCGGTGAGGAAGAATAACGACATGTCCGACCGACCGCCGACGAGCGTTCTCCTCCCGACCACGCGGTGGACCGACACATGCGCTGAGCTGGCCGCCCAACTTAACGATGGCGACGAGTTGTTGATTATTCACGATTGCCCGAACGACCCCGTCGCCGATCAGGCGCCCCACCACGAGAAAGTCCGATTCATCACTGCCGGTAAGCCGACGGGCTGTTCCGGGAAAGCCAATGCCATCGCTGCCGGGATGGGGGCGGCGCGCCATGACCGCCTCGTCTGGACGGACGACGACTATCATCACCCCCCAGACTGGCTGGCGACCCTCAACGCGGACTACGAATCCCACGGGCCGACCTCGGAAGTGCCGTACTTCATAGGACGGGACCCCTTGTCGGTGCTGCTCGAACCACTGTACGCCTCTGCTGGCTCGTTAGGTCTCTACCTCGGCAACCAGATCTGGGGCGGCGCAGTAATATTCAACCGGAACGACATCGACGAGGTCGCGTTCCTCGATGAGCTTCGGCGGACCGTCAGCGACGACGGTCTCCTCATGGAATACCTTGAGGTGACGACGGTCAGTCGAACGCGCATGGTTCCCATCGGAGGGACCGTCCGTGAGGCGATTGAGCGCCCGGTCCGATGGACACAAATTCTCCGGTGGCACTTTCCCAGTGCCATCGCCGGGACGTTGGCAATCTCACTGGTCGTCCTGACTGGTGCAATCATAGCCCCGCTCCCTACAGCGGCAGTCCTGACGGTGCTCCACCTCGCCATCAACGAAGTGTTAGGCGTCCGTCGGTGGACGGCCGTACTCGCCTACCCGGCGGTGTTCGTGTTCGTGCCCCTTCTTTTCTATGCGCTCATCCGTCGGACGTTCGTCTGGGGTGGTCGGCGATATCGCTGGCGTGGCAAGTTCGATGTAACTGTTGTCAAGAATCAACGTTAACTGACATATCTCTCTCGACCCGAACCACGAGCGCTACGGGGCGAGCAGCGATTCGAGCCGATCCCGAAGAGTGTCCCTGTGGACCGTCTCAGTCGCGACTTCACCCTCGCCGGTTCCCATCTCCTTGAACCCCGTCCCGGTCGGCACGAGGACGACGGACTCATCAGCGGCGATATCGCCGCGCTCCGCGAGGCGTGACACGCCTGCTAGCGTCGTCGCCGACGCCGGCTCGACGCAGAAACCGCCGTCGACGGCGAACCGGCGCTGAGCGGTCCGTATCTCGTCGTCGGTAACGGAGACGACGACGCCGTCAGTGTCGCGAACCGCGGCGAGGGCGCGAGCGCCGCTCGGCGGGTCCGGGTTACCGATCGAGTGAGCGATCGTATCGCCGGTCTCGTCGGGCGACAGCGGCGTCGGCTCCGTCTCTCCGGCCTCGAACGCCCGCGTTAGCGGGTCGGCTGTCGCGGTCTGGACGAGACACAGGCGCGGCGGCTCCGCAATCAGTCCCGCGCGCTCCAGGTCCCGGATTCCGAGCCATATCCCCGAAGCGAATCCACCGGAGCTCGCCGGTAGCGCGATCACGTCGGGCGCGGCCGGCGCGAGCGATTCGTAGATCTCGAACAGTGCCGTTTTGTACCCACTGACACGAGTTGGCGCGTCGCTCACGAGCACGTCGATCGGGAGGCGCTCGGACAGGTCGAGCGCGTCCCCGTACAGCTTCCCGTAGTCGCCGGCGACCTGTACGATAGTCGGCTCGTACTGAGCGATGAGCTCCAGCCGCACTGACGAGGTCCGCTCCGGGACGAACACGACGCACTCCCGATCGAGGCTCGCCGCGTGGGCAGCGGTGCTGATCGCCATGTTCCCGTACGAGACCGTGCCAACGACGTCGTCGCCGGTCGCGACCGTGTGAGGAACGGCCACCGCGCTCCCACGGTCCTTGTACGCACCAGTTGGATTCTCACCCTCGTCTTTGACGAACACCCGAGCGCCCGCGGCATCGTCGAGTCCGGGGCTCCTGACCAGGGGTGTGCCGCCTGCGGCCCGCGCGACGCCCTCGGGGCGATCGACCGGCAACAGCGCTTCGTACCGCCACATCCCACCCCGGTCTCGACAGTCGCCCCACGAGAATGCCGTCGGCTCCGTATCGACCCAGAGCGGCTCCCCGCAGTCACACCTGACCCGGGTGCCGTCGTCGTAGCGCTCCCCGCAACGATAACAGCTCAACGAGAGAGACATAGTGATGCTGCGGCGGCCGGAAACATATGCGTTCGCTTGCGGTTTCGAACCCCGACCCCTTATCTCGCCTGGAGCTCGTTGCGGAATCAACGCACGCCATCGGGTGGCTGGTGTGGGACGATACGGCTCGCACCGCTCGCCGCCCTCCGCTTGCTCACGGTTCGCGCTGCTCGCCGTTCGCATCGAGACGCTCTTTGCGGTCGCGTCTCGCTTCGCTCGCGACCGACCATCTCGGACTGTCGCGGTCTCGTTTCTCCGCCACTCGACCGCGTGTCGGGCTAAAGTGCATGCGCCCTCGACGCCAGCATTAATCATCAATAGTGCGACCACTCCAACTTGGAATCTTGGAGTGAACACTCCACTGTGTGGATATTCAAAAATGATATCGAGAGTGTGACTCTAGACAGTCACCTAGTGACAGATTTCGGATTTAAGAATACCTGGCTCTGTTGAAACCCACTTCGCGTCTGTCGAGTCGCTGAGAGGCTCGTTTCTAACCGAATCGACGAAATCCGGTTGGAAGAATAGCTCTTCTAATATCAACGTTGGCGAATTTCAACGGAGTCGAATGCCTATTTAGTGGTCTCATCTACGAGTATTTATCCACCGAGAGCTCGGCAAGGTCTTTGAATGTTGTATATTGTACAAACCATATGAAATAGTCGCGGGCGACACCATGGCTACCAACCCACGAATTATGGAAGCGGTCGGCTCGCATCTTGAGGGTGTGAAACCACTTTCGATGAGATTTCGCTCGATGTAGTCAAGTCGACCGATCACCCTAACTGAGAGAGAACAGCAGATATCCGTAGCTATCAACGAGAATCACCGCGTCTGAGAGATCGTGTTTCTCCGAGAGTCGATGGAGAAGCGCAGCAGTCGGATCAGTACCATGTCGTCCAAACAACTCGACGCCAAGAATTAGCTTTGTCTCGCTGTCTATTGCAGCGCACAACCAAGACCATTCGTCATTGATTTTGACAGTGGTTTCGTCGACCGCAACCCGCTTCGGCGCTGCCTCGGGATGGATTCGTGAACTTCAGACCTACCGACCCCGTCGAAGTACCAATCTGTGACACTTTTTAGAGGCCGTGCTGAACTTACAAGTCGGTCGTCATAGCCAGCGTCTCCGCACTAAGTGTAGGGGGTTTCAGTTCCTCGAATCGGGTATCAACGATAGAATATTTCTTGCCCAAACCACAACATCGACGCCTATCACTAAGATAGCAATCCCAAGTTGCTGAACCACTGCCCGTGGCGTATTAAAGCAGACGCGCCCGAGCGCCAGTAGTAGAGTGCGGGGCGGATTCCACGTTCGAAAAAGGTGCGTCGCTGCAACGACGAGACGCCGAACCGCGAGCCATGCCCAGCGACTGTCGTTGCAACGGGGTCAGAAGCTGCGTGCTGGCTTAGCGCCGTTGCGGTGTTGTCTTGCCGATCACCACGGGCGACCGTCCCAGAGGGGTTGGACGCCGCCGATGAAGTTGAAGTTCCATCGCTGCTGGTCCCCGCCGTTCCACGGCCACTGGACCACGTCGTCTCCGTCAGCGGTCCCGGCGTTGTACACCTCGGCTACATCACCAGTCGCGACGTTTTCGATGCGGTAGGTCCCATCACCGTTGTCGATGATGTTCCACTTCTGGGCGGCACCGGTGAACCACGGCCACTGCTGGAGACTCGCGCCGTCCGTGGTCGTCCCGTCCGGCACGTCGAGTGCGCGGTTGCTGTTCTCGTTGACGATGCGGTACTCGCCGCCACCGATGTACTCGACCCACCATCGCTGGCAGGTGCAGTCGTTCGCGGTCCACTGCCGAACGTTCGCCCCGTCGCTCGTGCTGGCATCTGCGACCTCCATCACTTTCCCGCTGTTGACGTTCTGGATCTCGTAGATGCCGTCGGCGAGGATGCCGCTGTCGTTGGTGTTCGGTTCGACCGACTGAAGACTGGGCGTCTTATCGCCGGCGATGACGGGCCAGTCGTCGTCTGTCCACTCGACGCGGTCGATGAAGAACTGCCGGGCCGGAACGCCGTCTACGTACTCCGGACCAGTACGGTCGTAGGCGTGATACACGAACCAATCCTGCCCGTTGTCGTCCGTGGTGATGTCTCCGTGGGCGGGCGCGACGAACCGACCGTTCGAGGTGAGTTGCGCGATGCCGGCGTTGTCGCTGTTGTAGCTCATCATGTCCGTTCCGGACACGTCGGTGTACGGCCCGAAGAAGTTCGTCGAGCGCCCGACTTCCACCTCGTAGGTGCTGCTGTAGCCGTTACAGCAGGTCCCGGTTGCGACAAACAGGTACCAGTAGCCGTTGCGGTAGAAGACCGTCGACCCCTCGTAGGCGTCACCGGCGACCTGTTGGAGCGTCCCCGGCTTCCAGTCCTGTAGGTCCGAGGTGAGCTCCACCAGATAGATTCCCTGGAAGCTCCCCCAGAACAGATACGGCGTGCCGTTGTAGTCGACGAAGTACCCGTCGATGGACCCGCCGCCGGCGTGGTCGTTGTCACCGATAATCTGGCCGTAGTCAGTGAAGGGGCCGTCCGGCGTGTCGGACTTCGCGAGGCCGATACCGAACTCACCGCTCTCCCACGGGCGGGGCGAAAGCGAGTAGAACATCACCCACTCTCCGTCGTAGTAGTGGATGTCCGGTGCCCAGATGGAGCCGTACGTCCAGCCCGGACGGGAGTCGAAGGCTTCCCCGACGTAGGTCCACTCGTGGAGGTTGTCAGAGCGCAGAATCGGGACGAGCAACTCGTCGGAGTCGCTGTTCCGATTCATGTTCGTTCCGTAGGCCCACCAGGTTCCGTCTCCCGCCCGATGAATCGTGGGGTCGGGGAAGTGAGGGCCGTACAGCGCGTTGTGGTAGTGTGTCGAATCGTCCGTCGTCGCGGAGACTGACCCGCTCCCCGCCAACTGCAAGAGTCGAGCCGAGAGCGCCGATACCGATGCTTTTCAAGACGTTCCGCCTGTTCACGCCACTGTCATCTTCTGGCATGCAACTGCCAAAATATAGGCACACATACATAATGCTTTTTGCTGTTATTGTCCGGCTCATCTCTTCTGGCTTCGGTTCTCGTTTTCTCAGCCGTAACGACAGGGGAACCGTTGCAAACCCGGCACTAGAGCCGAACCGGATTCTGGAGTCGGCCCGAACGTCGCAGAGCAAACAGTCGCGTCGGTATCCCCGGCTGTTCAACTCGATACCGTTCGCTGCTTCTCTCAACTGCAGTTCGGTCTGTTGTTCGGTCTGCTGTTCAGCCTGCCGTTCGGTCTTCTCACCGCGGCGCTGACCGAGCCGTCACAAATGTTACCAACAAGCATTATATACCCGCCATCTGTATGCTAGAAGACATGACTAAACGTCATGGCAGCAACAATATCGATAGACGGACAGTACTCAAATCGCTCGGGGCGGGTGCGGTGGCGACCGTCGGCGGCCTCGGACTGAGCGGGACCGTCAGTGCGGACGAGAGTTCCACGCACTACCACAACCCGGTCGGGCCGATCGGTTTCGGCGACGTGTCGATCATCGAGGACAACGGGACCTACTACGCCTACGGAACGGAGACGCCCCAAGACATCATCCCCATCGCGGAGTCGACGGACATGTACAACTGGTCGTACATCGCGCCGGCGCTCACGGAGACGCCGGGCTGGCACCCCACGGAATCGGACCCGGGCTGCTGGGCACCGGATATCCGATACCACGACGGCCAGTACCACCTCTACTACTCGCTGTCGGTCTGGGGGAGCGACAACGCCGGAATCGGCCTGGCCACCTCGGACACACCCGACGGTCCCTTCACCGACCAGGGACCGGTCATCGAGAGCGGCGACCTCGACCTGACGAACTGCATCGACGCGGACACGGTAATCGTCGACGGGCAACCCTGGCTAGTTTGGGGCAGTTACGAAGGCATCTACGCCGTCCAGATGAACGGCGCGATGGACGATATCGTCCCCGGCACCGAGTTCCAGATGGCGGGTCAGATGATCGAGGGGCCGGTGATGCTCCAAGACAACGGGTACTGGTACCTCTTTTACTCCTCGGGGCAGTGCTGTGAGGGGTACGACAGCACCTACCGCCTCGAATGCGGCCGCGCGACGTCGTTCACGGGACCGTACTACAACCAGAACGGCACGGACCTGCGGGACCTCACGGAGACCCACCAGGGCGTCCCGATTCTGGAGGGCAACAGCGAGTTCACCGGCCCGGGCCACAACGACGTCTTCCGGGGCCCCGACGGCGACTGGTGGTGTTTCTACCACGTGGAGGCGACCGCCGACGACGAGACGCGCTACATGATGCAAGACCGCATCGAGTGGGACAACAACGACTGGCCGGTCATCGCCTGCAACGGCGTACCGAGCAGCGAGGCCCCCGTCCCCGGCGAGCCCTCGGGCTGTGAAAGCGGTCCCATTTCGGACGGTACCTACGCGATCACGAACGTCAACAGCGGCAAACTGCTCGAAGTAGCCAACGCCGGAACGGCCGACGGCGACAACGTGCGCCAGTACGCCGACACCGGGAGCGCGTGTCAAGACTGGGACGTCACGGCGAACGGCGACGGCACCTACGCGATCACGAACGTCAACAGCGGCCTCTGGCTGGAGGTTGCGAGCGCCGGCACGGCAGAGGGTGACAACATTCAGCAGTACAGCAACACCACCCACCCGACTCAGGCCTGGACTATCGAAGACGCGGGCGGCGGTGAGTACCGCCTCGTCAACGCGAACAGCGGGCTGCTCGCCGAGGTGGCGAACGCGGGCACCGCCGACGGCGACAACGTCCAGCAGTGGAGCGACAACGGCGGTTCACACCAGCGGTGGACGTTCACCTCGGTCTGACCGAGCGACCGACCGGACCTACGGCACGGCGTCGCCGCCGGCGACGTACAGCAGGTGGCTGGTGACGAACGACGCGCCGACGCCGTGCATCTCCGGAGTCCACAGCGGCTCACTGCCGAGCGACGGAGGAAAAAGACACCCAGAGATTACGCGGTTGTGGTCTCGGTGCGTGCATCACTTCCGTTTGACACTCGGTTTCGACGGCCGAAATTCACGCGAGCGGAACGATAGTCGAGAAGACGAGCACCGAAGCGATTCCCGTGACCGAGATAATCGTCGTCAGCGCCGTCCACGTTTTCAACGTCTCCATCTGCGTCAGACCGCCGATTTCCTTCATCAGCCAGAAACCGGAGTCGTTGTACCACGAACAGATGATGCCGCCCGAGCCGATTGCCATAACGAGGTATGCGGTGTGTACGTTGAGCTGGCTCGTCAGCGGTGCCATGATACCCGCGGTCGTCAGCATCGCGGCCGTTGCTGACCCCTGTGCGATGCGGACGATAGCGGCGATAAGCCACGCGGTCACCAGCAGTCCGATGCCAATCCCGCGGAGGCTATCGGCGATGTACGGACCGATTCCCGACGCAGCGAGCAGCGCACCGAACGCGCCACCCATCGCGGTGATTGCAGCGATGTTCCCACCGCTCTTGAGTGCCTCAGTAAGCTCGTCTTCCCACAGCGAACGCGAGAGGTCAGACCAGCGAAGGTACGTGAGCGCCGCTGTAAGCCCAGCAAGCGTCATGGCGACGTTCTTGTCTCCGACGAATGCGATTCCTGGTCTGACGACCGCGAGAGACGGATAGAGCGGTTCGAGCGTGTTGAGAATCGTAAGCGAGCTCACTAACGCGACCGCGAGGATTATCGGGAGCGCGGCCTCGAACGTCCCCGGAAGCGAGCTACTGCTCTGCTGTGCCCGTTCTTCGAGTTCTTCGGTCGTCGTCCCCATCGAGTCTCGCAGCGGAATCTCCATCCGAGCGTTGGCCCAATGGCCGAAGACGAGCCCGGACATCGTCGCCGAGGGAATCGCGACGGCCACGCCGACAGCCATCGTCATGGCGAGGTCGGCGTGCACTTGACTAGCGACTGCCAGCGGTCCCGGAGTCGGTGGAATGAACACGTGCGCCGCAGAGCCGCCGGCGCCCACGGCGATGAGGTACAACGCGTAGTTCTTTCCGCGGCGTGCACGCATCGAGCGTGCGAGCGGAGCCAAAAGGAACAGGACGCTGTCGAAGAACACCGGAATCGAGAGGACCGTGCTGCTCCCCCACAGCGCAAATTCCGAGTTCTCCCTCCCGACGAGCGATTGGAACGTCCGCACGATACGTTGAGCGGACCCACTTTCGAGCATCGACTTGCCGATGATTGCCGCCATGAGGATCGGAATGCCGATACCTTCCATCCCGTTTCCGAACGCCGCTGCCGTTCTCGTCGCCGCATCGACGAGCGCGAAGTCCGAGACGAACACCGAGTTGACGATGCCGACGGAGAACGCGGCGAGTCCTAACCCCACGAACGCGGGGAGGTCCCACACGACGAGGAACAGTACAACTAGTATGAGCCCGGCTACGAACGTAAGTAGCGGACTATGGACGAACTCCACCGTCATGATCCGTCTTCCGATCAATCATGTTAGTTAATAATTGTTACTATGTGCCACTGCTTGATTATGTGTACTGTTCGGGGAAATATATCGTTCCCTGAGACAATCTGCGAAGTCGCTGCCCGTGGTTTCTTCAAAGAAGACCCACGTGTAGGAGGTATGGAACGAGTCCTAGCCGTCGTAGACCCATCGGAGACCTCGAAGAAGGTCGTCCGCGAGGCCGGTTCGGTGGCCGAACAGATGGATGCCGAAATGGTCCTCATCCACGTGACGACGGAAGACGAGTACAAAGCTCGACGCGGGACGATGGAGACGCTCCTGAGCGCTTCGAGGAGTTACACACACGACGACGCGCGAGAGGGGGCGACGAAGTTCGCTCGCGACCTCGGACGCGAAGTGCTCGCTGATTTCGAGGTGGAGTACCGGGCGGTCGGGTCCCTCGGCGACAAGGCCGCCGAAGTACTCGATACGGCAGTCGAAAACGAGTGCGACCATATCTTCCTCTCCGGACGTCAACGGTCGCCGGCGGGTAAGGCTATCTTCGGTGACACCACGCAGCGAGTCATCCTTGAGTTCGACGGATTCGTCACCGTCACTACTCGGTGAACCTCGTCTCCCGGAGTCGTCAGTAAGTATCGCTTGCCCGGCGAGAGAACTCAACCACGGACTGTTCGGTTGGTGAAGTACACGTGAGCACACGGGTCACCGTCGATTCTGTTCTCCTTCGAGACCACCTCTAGCCGACTCACGCGAAATTGAAAGCGACCCCTCGACTAGCGGCGTCGGTTGCCAACTCCTCGTTTGCTATCTGAGAATTTTCATCGGCCGCACACAGGTAAGCCTTACATAATTGTGTATGTAATTTACTGGACTGATTTCATCCGAATATCGATATTTTAGGCGCTGATGAGAGCGCTGCGTCGAGAGTTCCAATACGCGCAGGAAGACAGAATACATCGGGTTCTCCGACCGCACCTATCGGCGCGCCCCCCACGAACGGCGAGCTCGCTTGGTGATTCATCTCAGAGATGGTGGAGTCGCGAATAAGGCGCTACAGAGACCGGTTTCGGCCACGCGCTAACTCGTGGCCTCGGACAAAGGGTCACGGGTGGGAGCAGAGCCCCGCTCTGTGGGGTGCCGTACTCGTATCGAACCGCGGATAGTTGTTCTGAGAGGAAGAACAGTCGAGATACCGCGAGTCGGCGTGTTGTGACCCCCCAGAACGCGTACACCCACCGAGAAACTGACCGACAGGCGTCTTTCGAGCCCACAAACTCGCTCTGCGAGTTTGGGACGTCCCCAGAAATCTTTGATTTCTGGTGGGCAAACGAGACGCTGCGCGTCTCGTCGCGTCGCCGTCCGCTCACGCTCCCAAGTCTCTTCTAAATCCGCTGCAAAGCGCTCGCTGAGTAGGTCTGCGAGCGTTGTCCCAAGCAAACTCAACGACCTGCTCGCTTCTCAAACTGACTTAACTAGACAGTGATACATTTCGGACATGTTCGCGAATTTCGGTGCGCTAGTGAGAATCGCACTGATCGAGTGCAGATAATGGTACGCAGCGGCCGGGTTGACGGCAAACTCGTCCGAACGAGCCGACACCAGGAATCACGCAACGACCCGTGAACGTCTCGTGCCATGTTATCCGGCCAGTTCAGGACGTGTCGCGAGATAAATAGCGGTCAGAAGATTACACCAGTACTAATGTAATCTGTGTCTCGGCTACTGCGGGTGGCCGCGCGACTATCCACCGCGGCAGTAACTCGTCACGCGACTTCGGCTCGACAGCGCTCATCGGAGGTGTCGAGAGTGGATAGCGACCTTGCGTTTCGTGATATGAAACGGCCGCGGTTGGCAGACGGGGTGATCCACAAAAGCCCCGAACCGGTCTCCGGTTAGATTGCTCGTCTGAGGACGAACACAACCGCGCCCAAGCGTGGTTTGAACTGGTGTCTCAGAACACGATGCGTCATATTTCGTGATGCGAAACAGTAAAGTCCGCACGAAACTAACGCTAGCATATGCCACACAAAGCCAAGAATCCCATCAACTCCGATTTGACATTGCTCGAAATCCTCAACGGACTGGACGAGCTGGGCGGAGGGCGCATCCAAGACATCGCCGACGAGACGGGAATCACGAAAAGCACGGTCCACAATCACCTCAGTACGCTCCGTCAGCAGGGATTCATCGTTAAAGACGGAGACCGGTACTACCTGGGGCTACGGTTCCTCAAACTGGGGGAGGTCGCACGAAACCGCGGGCCGCTGTTCTCGTTCGGTCGCCCGGAAGCGGACAAAGTCGCCAACGAAACAGGAGAGCTGACCAACTTATCGACCGTAGAACACGCCCGTGGCGTCTATCTCTACCGAACTCAGAGCGAGCAAGAAGTGCGGTTTTCGACAGCCGCCGGCGAGTACCACGACCTCCACTGCTCCGCGACCGGAAAGGCGATACTCGCCTTTTCGCCGGAGTCGGTGTTAGACGAATTCGAGGACGTCCACGGCCTGACGAGATACACCCAAAACACCATCACGGACCGCGCGGAACTCGAAGAAAGCCTCGAAACAGTTCGCGAACGCCAACTCGCGTTGGACCTTGAGGAGTACGAGAAGGGGCTTCGATGCGTCGCCTCCCCGATTCTCGACAAGGACGACCGCGCGCTCGGCGCAATCAGCGTCTCCGGGCCGGCGATGAAATTCACCGGGGAGTACTACCGCGAAACGCTCGCAGAAGCCGTCAAAAGCGCGGCAAACGTTATCAGCCTCAACATCACGCGGACCGAGGGAACGTACTAACCGCTCGGAACCGAACCCGTTTCGTGTGACAAAATGTTTCGGGGCATCTCTGGTTCGCTGTCTGAGGAGAACATTTATAACGATTGTATCCAACATTGGAACCGTATGGCTGACCAAAGCAAGCGACTCGCCGAACGTAGTGAGCAAGCCAGGTCAAACCCCCTCGCAGACCAGCTCAAGGAAGTGCCGGTCATCGACATGGACGTTCACACGTCCTTCAGAAACGAGGAAATCCAGCGGGACCTACTGAAACACCTCGACGACCCGTACAAGCGGGAAATCGAGTACTACCTTCAGCCGGGGACGTCCTCGTACGATGGGATGTACCCGACGGACAATTACAACCGTGACCTGAGTGGGAAGCTCCCGACAGAGCTAATGCAGGTGACGGAGCCGAAAGAGGACATCGACGATATCCTTTCGAAGGAGTTCCACGTCGACTATCCCATCGTCAATATGCTGCCGGAGCTCAACATGGTTCGGCAGACGGACAAGGCGGTGGCAATCAACGAGGCTGCAAACAAGGTGCTCGTCGAGCGCTTCCTCGACGGCCACGACAACATCTACGGCCTGGCGTCGGTCGTCCCACACGACCCGTCGGCCGCCGCAGAGGAGATCGACCGCTTCGCCAAGGAGGACCAGATCTGCGGCGTGTTCCTGAACTCGACGGGGACGAAGACGCCACTCGGCGACGAGAAGTACGACCCGATTTACCGTGCGGCCGAGGACAACGACCTCCCCGTCGTCTTCCACGGGGCGGCCGCTCCGGGGCTCGCTCTCGACTTCCCCACGCTCCAGCACGAACTACAGACGTACATGGCGAACCACGCGCTCGCACACGTCTACTCTCAGTTCCTGACGCTGACGAGTCTCTTCGAGAACGGGACACCGGCGAAGTTCCCCGACGTCGACTTCGTGTTCCAGGAGGCTGGCATCGCGTGGCTCTCGCTCATCTTCCGTCTGAACCGGGAGTACAAGCAGCGCCGGAGCGAGGTCCCGCTGCTGGAGAAGACGCCGGAGGAGTACGTTCGCGACCAGTTCTATTTCGCCACGCAACCGCTCGACGAGCCGAACGACCCCGTCATGATGAAACAGCTCGTCGAGATGTGGGGTGGCGACGTGCTCATGTTCGCGACGGACCACCCCCACTTCGACATCGACAACACGGAAGCGCTGCTGAAGTACCTCGGCAACTTCTCCGAGGAAGACCGTAACAAGGTGTTGTACGGAAACTCGGCAGAAGTCTTCGACATCGACGTCTCATGAGCCAGAATGCACAGAATCTGCCGCTCGACGACGACGAGCACGTCGTCGCGCGGTCCGATGAACTCACCGACGGTGAGCGCGTCATCGCGCTCCTGAATGGAAAAGAGATCGGCGTCTTCAACATCGACGGCGAGCTGTACGCCTACCCGAACTGGTGTGCTCACCAGGGCGGCCCGCTCTGTGAAGGCAGGGTGAGCGGAACCGTCGAAGCGGAACACGACCGGGACACGCTCACGACCGAACTCGAGTGGTGCCGAGAAGGAGAGATTCTCAGCTGTCCGTGGCACGGCTGGGAGTTCGACGCTACGACCGGTGACTGCCTCGTCGACGACGGCTGTAAACTCCGGTCTATTCCCGTTCGCAACGAGTCCGGCTACGTCGTCGTCACGCTGTAATCGCTATCCGAACACCACACCCACCAACCACACCATACCAACCCAAACCGATGATCAACCAATCCACCTCAGAGAGAGAACGAGAAGTCGACGAGGAACTGCTCGCCAAATACGAAGACCTGTACACGCCGGCGGTGGCGGACGTAATGCACGAGTACGGGTACGAAGAGCAGACGCTCGACCCCGAAATCACGCCGCTCGACGACGGCATGACCGTGATCGGAAGCGCATTCCCCATCGTCGGTCGACCGAACCGAAGCGTCAACGCCGACGAGGTGCTCAAGCGCTTCCTCGAAATGCACGAGGACGTCCCCAAAGACGGCGTCATGATCTACGACACCAACGACACGAACTCGGCCCATCTCGGTGAGTTGGAGGTGACCTCACTCCAACCGTCGGGCGTGGCCGGTGCCGTCATCGACGGCGGCGTCCGCGACACGAGCGTCATCCGAGAGCGCGGCTTCCCCGTGTTCAATCGATACACGACCCCCGTAGACTGTATCTTCCGCTGGGAATTGCTCGACTGGGGAGTCGATGCCGTCGTCGGCGGCGTTCAGGTCTCGCCCGGGGACATCGTCGTCGGCGACGGCGACGGCGTCGTCGTCGTTCCCCAGGAAATCGCCGAGGACGTCGCCGACGACGCCCACGAGATGGCGTCGTCCGAAGACGCGGTTCGGGCCGCCCTCGAAGACGGCGTCGGGGCGTTCGACGCCTACGAGGAACACGAGACGTTCTAGGCGTTTTCGAGACGACAGCGGAGCGTCCCATAACAACCTGCGAAGGACGACGGCGCAACCCCGAATGGGTGAGCACGGAGCAGCACGCTGCTCAGTCGCTCGGAGAGACGGAATTGCGGTCGTGAGCGAACCCGCTCCCGCGAGACCGGCTCCCGAGGTCGTCCGGCGCTGCTCCGATCCGCTGGACGGGGAGCGAGAGCGGATATTCATGTTGCTTAGCTGCTATTTCTGGATGCGCGTGCGTACATCATCTAAGACGCGCAGGATTCGCCCAGTTCGGGCGGCAAAAACTGTCTGAGGATAAATTATAAATATCTCCGACCCAGTTCATCAGGATGAATCATGCACAACAGTAGGAGAGCGTTCCTTCAGTCAGCGGGAGCAATCGGTATCGCAAGCATGGCGGGCTGTTCCAGTATCGTAGACGGCGGCGGTAGCGGCGACAGTATCACTATCGGTTCGAAGCAGTTCGCGGAACAGGAGATTCTCGGGCACATGGCGATTGCCGCCCTCCGGGAAAACACCGACCTGACGGTCAACGACGAGACGGGACTCGGCGGGACCTCCCAGTGTTTCAACGCGCTCAAGAACGACGAAATCGATTGTTACTGGACGTACACCGGGACGCTCTGGCACCAGATTCTCGGGAAGTCGAACGTCATCCCCGACGGGGAGCAGATATACAGCGAGTCGAAGAGCGCCGCCGAAGAAGAGTGGGGACTGACGCTGACGGAGCCCACCGGGGCCGACGCGTCGTGGACCATCGTCGCCCGCCCCGATTGGGCGAGCGAACACGGTATCGAAACGATCAGCGACTTCGCCTCGTACGTCAACGACGGGAACACGGACATGACGTTCGTGTCCTACACGGAATACGCGGAACGAGAGGACGGGTTGCCCGCCCTCATCGAAGACTACGGCATCGAGCAGTCCGCGTGGGACGAGGTGAAACTGCGGAAGGTCGGATACGGCGGCCTGAACTACCAGATTCTCAACGACGGCCAGGCCGTCGCGACCTCGGGCTGGCAGACGCAGCCGCAGATATACAAGTACGACCTGCGCATCCTCCACGACGACAAGGGTCACTTCTCGAAGTACTGGATCGTCCCCATGATACAGCAGGACGCCATCGACAGCAATCCCGCCGTCAAAGAGACGCTGGACGAGGTGGCACCGAGCGTCACCACCGAGAAGATGCAGCAGATGGCGCTTGAGGCCAGCGAAGAAGACAAGGACCCGGCGAGCATCGCTCGCGACCACCTGAGCTCCGAAGGGCTCATCTGACATGCCATCGACGACATCCCTCGAAGCGGTCCTCACCGTCCTCACGTCGGTGACGTTGAACTCCACACTCGGAGCGTACCAGTCGTTCGTCTCCCGGTACGCCGGCGACCTGCTCGTGTTGACGCTGGAGCACATCGATATCATCGCTATCTCGATGCTGCTCGCGATACCCATCGGTATCTCTCTCGGTGTCCTGATAACGTTCAACGACACAGCGGCCACGGTCGTTCTCTGGCTCGCCGGCGTCGCCATGACGGTGCCGAGCATCGCGTTGTTCGGTCTGCTCATCCCCGTCTTCGGAATCGGGGAACCGCCGGTCATCGTCTCGCTGGTGTTGTACTCGCAGCTTCCACTCGTCAGGAACACGTACGTCGGGCTCAACGGCGTCGACGACGCGGTCATCCAATCCGGTCGGGGACTGGGCATGACCCGTATCGAGCGCCTTCGGCGGATTCAGGTTCCGATGGCGCTCCCGGTCATCATGACCGGACTGCGAAACGCCGTCGTCATCATCATCGGCGTCGCCGCCATCGGAGCGTTCGTCGGAGCCGGCGGGTTGGGGGATTTCATCTTCCAAGGAATCCGCGAGCGCAACATCCCGATGATCGTCGTCACGACCGTCGTGCTGGTGGTGCTGACGCTGGCGTTCGATTACTGCTTCGCGGTCAGCGAGCAACTGTTCAGACTTCGTAACGGAGAGCGGATAGACCAAGCACGACCGACCCGCGCAATCTGGAGGATACTCTCATGAGTCAACACGCAATCGAGTTCGAAAACGTTCGGAAAGAGTACGGGCAGACGGTGGCGCTCGACGGTGTGAGTTTCAGCGTCGAAGCTGGGACAACGACTGTTCTCGTCGGGCCATCCGGCTGTGGCAAGACGACCACGATGAAACTCGTCAACCGCCTCGAAGACCCGACCGATGGGACGGTTCGGTTCGAAGGCGAAAACGTACAGAATGTAGAGAAGACGAGTCTCCGGCGAAGCATCGGCTACGTCATCCAAGACATCGGCCTGTTCGACCACATGACCGTCGCGGAGAACGTGGGAACGGTCCCGCGGCTGAAAGACTGGGACGAAGACCGCATCGAGAGCCGGGTCGACGAACTCCTGTCGCTCATGGACCTCCCGCCGGATCAGTACCGGGAGAACTACCCCCGGGAACTGTCCGGCGGCCAGCGACAGCGCGTCGGCGTCGCCCGTGCCCTCGCGGCCGACCCGGACCTGATGTTGATGGACGAGCCGTTCGGGGCGCTCGACCCCATCACCCGCGACAACCTCCAAGACGAGTTCCTCGAGATTCAAGAGCAGATCAACACCACGATTCTGTTCGTCACCCACGACATCGACGAGGCGCTGAAGATGGGGGACAAAATCGCGATTTACGACGTGGGCGAAGTCGTCCAGTACGACACGCCCGAGAACATCCTCCAGGACCCGGCGAACGAGTTCGTCGAGGACTTCATCGGGTCGAACCGCGGCCTGAAGAAACTGCAGGTGCTACCGGTCGAAGACGTCATGGACGCGGACGACTCGCTCGTGGGGAAGTCCGTCTCCGAACTGGCTCGGGAGCGGCCGGAATTCGAAGCCGCCGCGGCGGACGGCGCGGGAACGCCGCCGTACGTCACCGCCGGGCAAAGCGCCGAGACGGCGCTGTCGGTGCTGCTCGAATCCGACTGCGACGACCTCGCGGTCGTCCGAGACGACAGCGTCGTCGGGACGGTGACCCTCGAACACCTCCGCCACAGTAACGGACCAACGCGGGAGGAACTCACGCATGAGTAACCTGCTCGTCGAGGCGACGAACTACCTGCTCAACAACTTCGACACGTTCGTCGACCTGCTGCGCGAGCATCTCATCTTGGTGCTCGTCGCGCAGGTCGGTGCGATAGTCGTCGCGGTGACGGCAGGCATCCTCGCGACGCGAAACGAGCGAGCGAAGACGTGGGTCCTGTCGTCGGGGAACGTCTCCCAGACGGTCCCACCGCTGGCCGTCATCGCGCTCGTCTTCCCGTTCGTCGGCATCGGCTTCAACTCGGCGTTGCTCGCGATGTGGGTGTACGCGCTGTTGCCCATCATCACGAACACCATCGCCGGCATCGAGGACGTCGACGAGGGAACCATCCGAGCGGCGGAAGGGATGGGCATGACCGACCGCGAAATCCTCCGTCAGATCCAACTCCCGTTGGCCGTCCCAGTCATCTTCGCCGGCATCAGGACCAGCACCGTGATGAACGTCGGAACGGCGTACCTCGCCATCTTCATCGGTGCCGGGGGACTCGGCGACTGGGTCGTCACCGGCATCCAACTGTTCAACACGCCGCAGATTCTCGCCGGCGCGATTCCCGGCGCGGTGTTGGCGATTTCGCTCGACACCATTCTCGGCGTCGCCGAGCGGAACCTCGACACGCAGACCACGCAAAGCGGCGGTCCGGCCGCGGAAGCCTGAACCGACAGCCGCCAATCGAGTCCCCCGAGACGGTTGCCCCTCGTACCCTCTTGTCACCGCATCGTTGGCAGCGACACGCAAAGCCGACGAGCCGTTCGAATCAGCGTCGCCCGAGCCACACCAGCGGTATCGCCGCGAGCCCGAAGCCGACGAGCAGGCTCGCGAACGCCGACGTGTAGCCCAGTCGCGTGGCGGCGGTCCCGATGTACGCGGGGCCGAGACTGCCGACGGCGAAGTACACCGTTCTGAGGACGCCGAGGTCGCCGCCGATCGTCTCCGTCGCCAGCACGTCGCTGAGATAGACGTACATGACCGGCCAGATGGCGGTGATGGCGACGGCGTAGGCGACGAGTCCGACCCCGACGCCGACGGGGGAGTCGACGAGTACGAGCGTCGAGAGCCCGACGACACCGAATCCCATCGCGGCGACGCCCATCCCGGTGGGAGACCACGCGTCGCTGAGCGCGCCGGCGACGGGCGTAACCACCATGCCGACGACGAACATGCTCGCGAAGGCGACCGTCGCCTCGAACGACGAGAAGGACTTCACCGCCTGCAGATACGCCGGGAGGAAACTCGCGCTGCCCTGCCAGAGGAACATCGAGACGGACATGACGACGAGGACGGCGTACGTCTCGCGCTCCCGAAAGAGCCGAGAGCACACCGCTTTGGGGTCGAGCGCCACGCGCGAGACGGCGTACTCGCCGCGGTTGTGTCTGTGCGTGCCGGCCCCGACGAGCGCCAGCAATACGACCACCGGAACGAACGCGTCTCGCCACGAGAACGTCCCGACGATGGCGACCGCGAGCACCGCCGACAGCGCGCTTCCGAGGTTGACGGCCGCGTCTCGGATACCGAAAGCGCGCCCGCGGTTCTCCTCGAAGTGAGTCTGCAGCAGGACGAATCCGGCGGGTTCGAACAGCCCGTATCCCGCGCCGATGAGTCCGAGTCCCGCGACGAACACCGGGAACGTCGTCGCCACCGCCAAGACGAGGAACCCGAGAATCATCACGCCTTGGCTGCCGAGCAACACGACGCCGGCCGAGAGGCGGTCGGAGTACCGACCGCCGGGGAACTGCGCGGCGGCGTTGCACGCCCACATGAACGAGATGGACACGCCGGCCTCGGCCGCGCTGACCCCGAAGTAGTCGATTATCTCCGGGAGCATCGGTGCGACGACGAGGAGACCGGAGAGCGATACGACGATGCCGAGCGCGTGGAGGTTCAGTTGTCCGCCGTTGTAACCGCGAAACGTCTCTAGCATTGGTGTGGGAGTGTCATGGTGTCTGGGTGAGTCGTCGGGTGAGTCTCGGTCGTCATCGGTGAGTCTCGGTCGTCGTCGTCGGGGGCGGGAAGCGAACTGCTCGCACGGTCGGGGAGGCGGTCCGCGCCGCGGTAGGAACTCCACCCGGAGCGTGACGAGACGGGCGACCGTCTCGGGCGCTGCTTGCAGCGCGTTATGTCCCGGTCCGCGGCGCTGGCAATTAAAATTGCCGAGTGAGACGCGCGGTCACTCTCGCTCGGCGACCGCGTCCTCGACGAGCGATCTGAACGACGACGACGTGATAGAGAAGACGGTGTTCGCGCTACTGTCGCGCGACCGGTAGACCGACTCGATTGGCTCGCCGTCGAGCCGTATCTGCCACGTGCTCAGTTTCGACGGCGACGGGTCGACGAGTCGGATGTTGCAGCCGTGGCTCGCTTCGAGTTCCTCGACGACCGTGTGGACGTAGACGTCGTCTTCGAACTTCGGTGCGTCGTAGCCCGGGAGGTCGAGCTCCTCGCGAATCTCCACGTTCGTCGTCCCACCACGGCGGAACGTCGTCAGGCCGGTCAGTGTCGGAGTTATCGGTCATACGTATCACTGGTCGAGCGACCGCAAAGAAACTTCGCCTCGGTCCGAGGCCGCTTCCGAGGGGCAAAGCGTTATACCTCGCTCGTTGGTAGTTGGTGTCGTGAGTCATAGTAGCACGTTTGGGATGGGTATCGGAACCTGGTACCCGGACCAGCGACAGCGATGCGTCGACAGCGTTCTCACCGCGCTCGACGAGGGGTATCGATACGTAGACACCGCACAGCAGTACGGTACGGAGGAATACGTCGGCGAAGCCATCCGACAGTCGGACGTTCCGCGCGAAGAGGTGTTCGTCGCGACGAAGGTGCGGCCGAGCAATCTCAGCCACGACCGCGTACTCGAAAGCACGAAAGAGAGCCTGGACGCGCTCGGCGTCGAGACGATCGACCTACTGTACGTCCACTATCCGCTGAAGGCCTACGACGTCGAAGAGACGATGGCGGCGTTCACGGAACTGCACGAGCGGGGACTCATCGACAACGTCGGTCTCAGCAATTACTCGATACCGATGCTCGACGAGGCGATGGGGGTCCTTGACGCACCCCTATTTGCTCACCAGGTCGAGATGCACCCGCTCCTGCAGCAACAGCACCTGCTCGAACACGCCCAGCGACACGACTACTGGCTGGTCGCGTATCGTCCGCTCGTCGGGGGCGAAGTGCTGGAGATACCGATGCTCGTCGATATCGCCGACAAGTACGACGCGACGCCGACACAGGTGAGTTTGGCCTGGCTGTTGAGCAAAGACCGGGTCGCGGCGATTCCGAAGGCGACGGGTGAACACGTCGCGGAGAACTGGGCCGCACGACAGTTGGAACTCGCAGCCGAGGACATCGCCGAAATCGACGCCATCAGCGAGGAGAAGCGGACCGTCACGCGCGAGTCGAGTCTGATGATTCACGACGAGCCGATGCCCTGGGAAGAAGTGTAACGGGCCTCCGAGACGACCAGCGGGCGGATTTCGCCGATTCACGGGGGCGGGCCGGGTTCCGGTCCGTAGGAGACGCGGACTGCGGCCATCCGACACCCCATAGAATTAAGTCGGTTAATCATGCATATCCTACTGTATTATGAGCGGTAAGACCGTAGTCCTTGGCGGTTCCGGAGCGATGACCTCCGCCTGCGTGTACGACCTGTACCGAACCAGCGACTTCGACGAAATCGTCGTCGCGGACGCTGACGAGAAGAACGCCCGTCGGCTCGTCGAACTAATCGACGACGACCGCGTCACGTTCGAACCCGTGGACGCGACGAGCGCAGACGACATCGCCCGCGTCCTCGACGACGCGGCGTACGTGGTGAACGGACTCCCGTACCAGTTCGAAGAGAACGTCCTCGACGCCATCGTCGAGGTCGGCGACCTCACCGGTGTCGACCTGAACGCCTTCGACTTCGACGCCGTACTCAGCCGGTCCGACGAGTTCGCTGAGGCGGGTTGTTCGCTGTGGTTCGCGAACGGCGGCCTCGTCAGCACGATCGCGCTCGGCATGGTCGGCTGCGACGAGTTCGACGACGTCGAGGACGTGAACTTCTACTGGGGGATGTGGCGGCTCCTCAGCCAGACGACCGCCGGCCTCACCGACACCGTTACCTACGAACACGACCCGAACGTCGACGAGCGGGCCCGCTGGGAAGACGGAGCGGTCATCAACGACCTCCCGCCGTTCTCTCAGGAGCGGACGTTCGAGTTCCCCGACCCCATCGGGGAACAGGAGACGTACGTCATCTCCCATCCCGAACCCATCACGTTCCCGAAGGCACCCATCGCACAAGAGACGAACGTCGACCGAATCATCACCCGCGGCGTCTGGCACGACGAGTGGACCGAATACGAGCGGACGCTCCACGCGATGGACGCGTTCGACGCCGACCCCATCGAGGTCGAAGGCGGGACCGTCGACCCCCTCGAAGTCGCCCAGTCGCAGGTCAAGCGCGCCGGCCGACAGCGAGACGCCGAGTGGCGGGCACCCGAGGAACTCTCCAGCGAGACGGAGTGGACGCCACAGACGATTCTCTCGTCGGAGGTCACGGGGACGGCGGGCGGAGAAGCGGGGACCGCGGTCTACCACTTCGAACAGCCGTTCCCGTTCTTCGACGGCAACGAAATCTCGATGATGCGGGAGTACGGCTGCTACGTCGGCGTGCCGCTGTCGGTGACGCTTCAGCTCATGGCCGAGGGTGCCGTGAACAAGGACGGCATCTTCGTGACCGAGACCAGCGGCATGGACGCCGACCGATACTTCGAGATGATGGAAGCGCGCGGCTTCGAGCTGACCGAAGAACAGACGCCGCCTAAGCAGGCCGCGACGTCCGCGTAAGCGAACGCGCCGAGAGTATCGGTCGCTGTCCCTCTTAATTCGACATTTGTCGTATAAAGATTTAACCTACTGTCGATACGACGTGGACCCGTATGCGATGTCCAAACTGCGACGAAACCCTCGTCGCCGTCGAGACGTACCACGACAGCGAGTTCGTCTGTAGAACGTGCGGGTACTACCTCCCCCGGGGGTCGGATTGACCCGACGAGTGACGCGTTCCTCGGCCGCCGGCCGAGCGAGGGGGAGAGAGGGACGTGAGCAGGCTTTCTTCCGGGGTGAGTTCCGTCACGGACAGCCGAAGAACCAATACCGATTGTCCCTGATATACGGGTAACGCACGCTATGTCGAAGACAGTTATCTTCGCGTTCGGGTCGATGGCGCTCTACGCGGGCTGGGCGTTTCTCGCCAAGGTCGCAACGAAGTCACTGCCGGCGGAGCAAGCCGTCATCTACACGTACGTCGCCGGGCTCACGGCCGCCGCCTCGTATCTCCTGTGGCGCGGCGGCCCGGTCGTCGTCTCCACGAGAGGAATCGGGTTCGCGCTCGCGGGAGGACTGTTCCTCGGACTCGGAACGATCAGCTACTACCTCGCGCTCAGTCAGGGCTCCGCCGCCGTCGCGACGAGCATCAGCGGGATGTACCTCCTCGGGACGACCCTCCTCGCGGTCGTCTTTCTGGAGGAGTTCTCGGGCAGGTCAAAATCGCGGGTATCGCGCTGGCGGTCGGCGCGGTGATACTGCTCGCACAGTAGGCGATGCGGAGCATACCGCCTCCCAAGGAAATTTGTTGTCCGACGTTCATACGTGAGATATGACGGTCGTAGCCGCAGTCGACGACTCGAACCGAGCAGCAACCGTTCTCGCGCGGGCATCGGCGCTCGCCGCGGACCTCGGCGAACCGCTTCACTCGCTTCACGTGCTCCAGCGCACGGATCTCGTTGACACCCTCGAAAAGGAGGTCGAGGGGCAGGCGGTCACCGAGAACCGCGAAGTCAGACGCGTCGGAGCCGAGATTATCGAGCGAGCGGCGGCGAACGCAGAACTCGAACACGACACAGCGGAGATCGAGAACGTCGTCCGCGTCGGCGACCCGGCGGAACAGATCACGACGTACGCCGACGGCGTCGACACCCGATACATCGTCGTCGGGGGACGACGCAGGTCGCCGACGGGGAAGGCCCTGTTCGGAAGCGTCACGCAGCGCGTGATGCTCAGTTCCGAAGTACCGGTGCTCAACGTCCCAACGAGTTCCCAGTAGCGGTACGCGCCACTCCGAAACCACCGGCGTGACCGTGAGAGAGGGTGACCGCGAACGGCCGCGACGGCGCCCGTATTGACGAGACCGACAGATATTATAATGAGGGTTCTGTGGATGAGAGTACATGCCGGTGTTCAATAACTACTGTAACGGCAAGTGGACAGGCTCTGAATCAGGCGAGACGTTCGAGGTGCGGAACCCCGCGGACCCGGACGACGTAATCGGCGAGTTCCCGTCGTCGACGGCCGACGACACCCGAGACGCGGTCGATGCCGCGGTCGCGGCTCAAGCGGCGTGGGAAGACACCCCAGCGCCCGAGCGCGGTGCGATTCTCCGCCGCGCCGCGTCGCGTCTCGAATCCCGGTCCGACGAGGTCGCCGAACTCCTCGCTCGGGAGGAAGGAAAAGCACTCCCCGAGGCGACGGGCGAAGTCGGCCGGGCCGTCGGTATCCTGTACTACTTCGCCGAGAAGGCGCTGGACCTGGGTGGCGAGGTCAAAGCGTCGAGTTCACAGGACACGCGCCTCGAAACCAAGACCGAGCCGCTGGGCACGGTCGGGTTGATTACGCCGTGGAACTACCCCATCGCCATCCCGACGTGGAAGCTCGCGCCCGCGCTCGTCACCGGCAACACCGTCGTTCTCAAGCCCGCGTCCCGAGCCCCCGCCGTCGCACACGAAGTGGCCAAGTGCCTCGACGAAGCCGGCCTTCCGGACGGCGTGCTCAACGTCATCACCGGCTCGGGCAGCGAGGTCGGCGGCACGCTCACGACCCACGACGATATCGACGCGATTTCCTTCACCGGGAGCACGGTCGTGGGACAGCAGGTCGGCGAGACGGCCGCGGCGGACGGCAAGCGCATCCAACTTGAGATGGGCGGGAAGAACCCGACGGTCGTGATGCCGAGCGCCGACGTCAGTACCGCCGCGGAAATCGTCTCCGACGGCGCGTTCGGCGGAACCGGACAGGCCTGTACTGCGGCGTCCCGAGCTATCGTCCACGAAGACGTCTACGACGAGTTCGTCGACGAACTCGTGGCCGCTGCGGAGGACATCAGCATCGGACCAGCGCTGGACGGCTACGACATGGGGCCGCACGTCAGTAAATCCGAGCTCGAAGGCACGCTGGACTACGTCGACGTCGGCGTCTCGGAGGGTGCGACCCTCGAAACCGGTGGGTCCGTCCCCGAAGCACCGCGCCACGAGTCGGGCTACTTCGTCGAGCCGACGGTCTTCTCGAACGTCTCCAGCGAGATGCGCATCGCACAGGAAGAGATTTTCGGGCCGGTCGTGGGTGTCATCCCCGCGAGTTCTTACGAGGAAGCGGTGACGCTCGCCAACGACACGAAATACGGGCTCTCCGCCAGTATCGTCACGCAAGACCTCAGCGAGGCCCATCAGTTCGCCGACGACGTCGAAGCCGGCGTCGTCAAGGTCAACGAGAAGACGACTGGTCTCGAACTCCACGTGCCCTTCGGCGGCATGAAGTCGTCGTCGAGCGAGACGTGGCGCGAGCAGGGTGACGCTGGCCTCGACTTCTTCACGACGTCGAAGACGGTGTACCTCAACTACTGAGCCCGGTCCCGGGTTCACGCGCCCCGCACTTTTCGCCGTTTTTTCCCGACCACGTAGAGCGTCGCGTCCGTATTAGACAGGGTGCTAACACGACGAGACCACGGGACGTCGACGGGGCGTTCTATGACATCGAACGGATTCGTGCCTGCCGAGCGGTCGTTTACCCGCCTGATACATTACAAGCATATATCTGTAATACGCATCCGTACCAAAACAACAGCCCACCAGCGGTGTCACAAACCGTCACCAAAGGCGTCCATAATTTTTCAAACGAGCGTTCGACCACGCTGAACGATTATCGGTTGGGAAACATTCTATGGGCTGGACGCGGGAGGAGTCATATGACCGAGAAAGCGACCCGGCCGATACGGTCGGACGAAACGCTGCTGGCGATACTTGAGGCGCTGGAAGCGCAGACGGCCCCGAGCGTCAGCGACGTGGCCACTCACGCGGGGGTCTCGAAGAGCACGGCTCACAACCATCTGAGTACGCTCCGCGAACACGGCTACGTGGTTGACGGCGAGCGGGGCTACGAACTCAGCCTCCGTTTTCTGGAACTCGGCGAGAGCGCCCGCACGAACACGGAGATATACGAGGTCGCTCGGCCGCACGCCGACGAGCTCTCTCGGGAGACCGGACTACTCGTCAACATCAGCGTCGAGGACCGGGGGAAGGGCGTGTACCTCTACCGGACGAGAGGCGATGACCGCATCCGCCTGTCGACGCGGGCCGGCGAAGTCCACGAGCTACATTGCACCGCCACTGGAAAGGCGATTCTCGCGCACTTGCCGGAGCGTCGGGTCGAATCGATTCTCGACCAACACGGCCTTCCGAAGCGGTCTGAAAACACGATAACTGACCGCGAGACGCTCCGCTCGGAGTTAGCCGAGATACGCGACCGAGGATACTCGGAAGACAACGAGGAGTACGGACAGGGACTGCGATGCGTCGGGGTTCCGGTTCTGAACGGCGATGACGCAGTCGTCGGGGCGCTGAGCGCGTCGGGGCCCGCGACGGAGGTCGTCGGTGAGCGGTTGGCGACGGAGCTTCCCAGGCGACTCAAGCGGGTCAGAAACCGGATTGAGTTGAACCTCCGCGATTACTGACGCGGGGGTTCAGTTCCTCAATCCCTCGGGCGCGCTCGCAAGTGACAGCGGAGCGCCTCATGACGGCGAATCGTGTTCTATCACACGAAACACGGGGGGCAATGCGGCCAGCGGCAGATTGATACTTCGGCCCTCGAAACGTGCTCGATATGCCTGGAAACTCTCTCCGAGAGCGGATCGTAGACGGCGATGCCGTCCTCGGTACGTTTCAGATCGTGAACTCGATGATGGTCTCCGAAATCGCGACCGTGGCCGGGTTCGATTTCGTCGTCATCGATCAAGAACACGGCCCCGCGACCGCTCAGTCGACCATGCGCGCCTGTGCCGGCGCGCAGTCTCAGGGTGGGTCGGCGGTCGTCAGGGTCCGGGAGAACGCGCCGGGCGAAATCCAGCGGGCCCTGGACGTCGGCGCCGACGGCGTGCAGGTCCCGCAGGTGGAAACCGCGGACGACGCTCAACGCGCGGTGAACGCGGCCAAGTTCCACCCGGTAGGTGAGCGCGGGCTCTCGCCTTACGGCCGCGCCGGAACGTACGAGGGGGGACCCGAATTCGAATCGACGCAGAACGAAGAGACCGTGCTGGCGTTGCAGGTAGAGGGCGTTAAAGCGGTCGAGAACATCGATTCCATCCTCGACGTCGACGGCATCGACGTCCTGTTTCTGGGACCGTACGACCTCTCGCAATCGCTGGGCGTCCCCGGCGACGTACAGCACGATGACGTCGTCGAGACGATGCGGTCCGTCGTCCGCAAGGCCAAGGACTCCGGTACGGTCGTGGGAACGTATGCCGACACGCCAACGCAGGCGGGAAAATGGCTCGAAACGGGTGTTCAGTACGTCACGCTCGCTGAGGACGCACCCGTTCTCCGCGATGCCTTCGCAGAGTTGGCCGGCGCAGTCGAGCGCTGAGCGGTCTCGATACGGCGGCGGCCGCTGTGCGCGACTGCCAGTTTGAGAGAAATCCAAAGAATTTAAATATATGAAGATTGACCACCATAGTGTATGTCAGGTATTAACAGGCAGTTTGTGGGAACTGCGGAACGCGTACTCCGTCTCCGAGTCGCGGAGACGCAGAAGATGTTCCACCGACTCGGCCCAGCGCGCAGCAACTTCACCCGGACGTAACTATTCCAATGACAGGCTCACTAATCCGCGATGAGATCGCCAACCTGTACGACGAGATTGACACACCCGTGTTCGCGATTGGAGTCTTCCTAACGGGCGTTCTCGTCTCGGCGTTAGCCTTTTACCCGAAAGCGTCGAGCACCGTGATTGGCAACGTCAACGAGGTCATCACGACGAACCTCTCGTGGTACTTCCAGGCACTAATCTTCGCGCTCGTGATATTCTTCGTCTTCGTGGATGGTCAGCCCGTGGGGGGAGATTAAATTAGGCAAGCCGGACGAGCCGCCGGAGTTCAGCTACGGTTCGTACATCATGATGGTGTTCGCGGCGACGTTCGGCGCGGGCATCGTGTTCTGGGGGGCCGCCGAGACGCTGTCTCACTACGAGACCGTCCCTCCCTTGGTCAACGCGCAGCCTCAATCGGTCGGCGCGATGATTGGCGCGATGCAGTACACGATGTTCCACTGGGGCATCTCGCCGTGGGTCAATCACATGATACTGTCGGTCCCGCTCGCGTACTACGTCCACCGCAAGGACGCCCCGATGAAGCCTTCCTCGGTGTTCGCACCGATTCTGGGCGTGAACAACTTGGATAAGACTTGGCTGAAAGTCGTCGACGTCGTCGCCGTGGTCGCCGCGGCCGGTGGCGCGACCGTCACCGTCGGCCTCGCCGCCCAGCAGTTTATCACCGGCCTCTCGTACAACTACGGCGTGTCGGTCGGCGACTTCGGGATTATCGCCCTCGTGACGGGGCTAACGGTCGGATACACCGCTTCGGCCGTGCTGGGAATCGAAAAGGGAATAAAGCGAGTGTCCACGTTCAACGTGATGCTCTTCCTGTTCATCCTCGTCTGCATTCTCGTCTTCTCACCGTTCGCGTCGATATTCAACCTCGGGACCGCGGGCATGGGGAAGTACATCGCGAACTTCGTCGATATGTCGCTGTACGTCAACGTGGGCGGCGGGCAGTCGTGGGTCGGTTCGTGGACGGTGTTCTACTGGGCGTGGTGGATTAGCTTCGCCCCGATGACCGGCATCTTCATCGCGCGCATCAGCCGCGGTCGGACGCTCAAACAGGTCATCTTCGGCGCGATGGTCGGCGGTACCGCCGCGACGCTGCCATGGTTCGTCACCATGGGCGGCTACTCCATGCTGCTCCAGCATTCGGGGCAGGTCGACCTGCTGTCTATCATCGATTCCTACGGAATCTCGGTCGCTACGTATCCGATTCTGGCGCAACTGCCGTTCGGGGAACTGTTCGTCGCGCTGTTCTTACTGCTCGTGTTCACCTTCCTCATCACGACCATCGACTCCGCGACGATCAGCCTGGCCATCCTCACCACCAGCGGGGGAACACAGCACCCCTCAATCGCCAACCGGTTCGTCTGGGGCGTGATTATCGGGCTTCTCACGTCGCTACTCCTGATAATCGGCGGCGTGGGAATCCTCCAGAACTTCACGATTATCGCGGGGCTCCCGATGGCGCTTCTCGCCTTGGTAACGGTGGTCGGGTTCGCATACCAGTTGGAGAAGAGCCGTCCCGTCCTACTCACGCGCGAGGAAGACTGGGGGTCGTCGAACACGCTCGTCAACTGGATCTCGTCGGCGAAACAGTCACAAAGTAATTCTGACAAGAGCACGGACAGTGATTAATCAGATTTCGATAACGAATCGGATTTGACGTCGTTCCGGACTCCGCCCAGCCCCGGTCGATTGCTTCCCGACACCATCGGGGACGAACCGACCGTACAACGACCGTGTTGTTGTTAGTATAGTCGGCGACTGTCCGGGACCGGTGGAGTCATCACGGTCGTGACTGCTCGTGAACAACTCGGAATCTGTTTAATGCGGCACTGTCTAGTTACCCCCCCTGAGCTGGCGTTCGTCCGTCGAGCGACTGATGCGGTCGATAAAACTCATAGTAATGAATAAATATTGCAAGACACTGGCGGACGCTCAGCCGACTGTCCACCCACGAATTGTGGAAACGGTCGACCCTCATTTTGAACGTGTGAAACCACTTTTCAATCAGGTTTCGGTCGGTATAGTCGACCCGATCATTCAGCCTTAATCGAGAGAAGGCAATCCGATAGTCAAAGGCATCAGCTAGAAACACCGTCTCTGAACAGTCGTGTTTCTCACAGACTCCGTGGAGAAACGCAGCCGCCGGGTCAGTTCCATGACGCTTGAACAACGCGACGTCAAGAATTACTTTCGTGTCGAGGTCTATTGCAGCGCACAACCAAGACCACTCACCATTGATTTTGACAGCGGTCTCGTCGACTGCGACCCGCCTCGGCTGCGCCTTCGGCGGGTCTGCAACACTATCAGACAATCGACACATTTACTGAAAAATTGCTTGAAGCGAGCGTTCTACGCCGAGCAGCCGAAGAGTCGCTTCTGTCTCTCTGAGTGAAAGCCGGCAGCATGGAGCCGGACGGCGACGCGACGAGACGCGCAGCGTCTCGTTCGCATCTCGCAGGACCGCAGGTCCTGCGGACTCGTCGAAATCCAACGGATTTCGAGACACCAGAAACCGGAGGTTTCTGGGGACGCCCGTTCGGGCGTTCGTCGTCCGCTCACGCTGCCAACATTCAAGCGTAGCTGTGTCCAAACGCTCGTTGAGCAGGTTTGAGAGTAGCATAGGAGACTATCTCTTCGACCTGCTCGTCCCTTAACTAGACGGTGCCGTTGCTGTGAATCAGTAATTCAATTAGAACAAACATAGCCCAAACCGTAGGGATCGATAGCAAGTGGATGAATGCGAACACGGTGCTCGAACTATGTACGAATCGACGTGGCGGTTCATTTTGACTGCGCCACTCGATTAATTTCCCGATGAGAACTGCGATGACTACGAGAGGGAGTCCATAGCCAAACAAGAGTACTGGGACTGCGGGACCGAAGAAGGAAGGACTCGCAGGAATTCCACCAATTGCGGCGAGGACAGTTCCTGCGGTGAATAGAACCGCCAAATGTCCTAGCACGCTGATGAGCGTGAGACTTCCTGTTGAAAACGGTGGCGGTGTCTCGTATCGGGTAGCGAGTACTCGAATACAGTAGGCAATCGTTGCCGAACTACCGAAGAGACCGATAAGAGCCACGAGGGGGAGAGTTGTAACGAACCCCGGTGCTCCACCTGTTGACATATTTGTTTCTTTTTTGTCGAGATAATATGTCTTCTGGGTACTCTTTGGTGGAACAAAATGCAATACGTAGTTCGTTGCGAGTTCAGAGACCGTCTGCTCACCGTGGAGGGCAATGAGGGCGCGAACCTCGCCTTCTGTGAGCATACTGTTGCATACTAGCGAACCAATATCTAACTCACTTCGGCACCGCACCTCGTCGCGCCGAGTACCGCGAAGACTTTTCCACGTTCACAGAATACGGGAGTGCATGGCCCTCCAGCCCACACGCGTCGCCAGCGAACGAACGCCCAGAGCGGGCGGTGACCGGAGATGACCGCCATCGAGACGCGCGGCCTCACGAAGCGCTACGGCGGCGCGCCCGCCGTCGCCGACCTCAACCTCACCGTCGACGAGGGCGAGGTGTACGGCTTCCTCGGCCCGAACGGCGCCGGGAAGTCCACGACCATTGATATGCTGATGGACTACACACGCCCGAGTGCGGGGACAGCGCGGATTTTCGGGTTAGACGTCCGCGAGGAGGCAAGCACGATTCACGCCCGCACCGGCATCCTCCCGGACCGTTTCGGCGTCTACGACTCGCTCACCGGCCGCGAACACGTCGCCTATATCCTCGACGCGAACGACGCGACCGGCGACCCCGAGACGATCCTCGACCGTGTCGGCCTCACGGACGCCGTTGACCAACGCGCCGGGGGGTATTCGAAGGGGATGCAACAACGCCTCGGCCTGGGGATGGCCATCGCCGGTGATCCAGACCTCCTCATCCTCGACGAGCCGTTCTCCGGACTGGATCCGTATGGAGTTCGGTTAGTCCGTGAAGTCGTCTCGGACGAGCGCGACCGCGGTGCGACAATCTTCTTCTCCAGTCACGTCCTCGACCAAGTCGAGCGCGTCTGCGACCGCGTCGGCCTGCTCGCCGACGGCGAACTCGTCGCCGAAGGCACGCCGGCAGAACTCCGCGCGACGGCAGGTGTCGAAAGCCGCCTCCGTATCGACGCCGACGCCGATGATACCGCGCTCGCGGCCGTGCGAGCCATCGATGGCGTTACGCGTATCACGCGAACGGACGGTCGAATCGAGGTCGTCTGCGACGCCGCGACTCGCTATCGTGCGCTCGAAGCACTCGACGATTCCGGGGCGACGATTCGGTCGTTCGACGTCGATGTGGGCACGATAGAGGACGCCTTCGTCGCCATGGCCGACGGTGAGCCGACGGCGCCAAGCGAGGACGCGCCGTAATCAATCGAGTGCGCGGCGCCGATAGCTGATGAGGGCGAGCGCGACTGGGAGTGCGAACCAGCAGAGGAGTTCCCCGAGGGCGACCGCCGGATGAAGATACCAGACAGGGACATCCGCGCCGTAGGCCGCCCGCACGACCACAATATTTGAGAAGACGTTCGACTGAAGCGCGTCGGTGAGTACCCCGGCCGCGTTCCCGGCAGAGTTCGGAACGCCGAGGAGGGCGTTCGTCACGACGTGATAGAGGCTCGCTGGCGGCGCCCACCGGAGCAGAAGGTACGTCGGGCTCGCTGGCGGGGAGAAACCGTTTACGGCCGTCCCGGTGAGCGCGCCGTAGACGATGTTCGAAATCTGGAACCACGTCAGGTAGAGGCCGGCAAGCACAAGGACGGCGACGCCCGCGACCATCTGCCGGCGTACGACTGTCGAGAGCGCGACGCCGAATCCCGTCATGCAGTAGACGAAAGCGACAGTAACCGCAAGGAACCCGACGAGTACGTGTGGTGGGGCGACGCCGTGCTGGGGGATGGCGACGAGGCACGTTCCGAGGACGACGAGGACGAGCGAGAACGCGATTGCGCTGGCTCGTCCGATGATAACACCGACGAGCGTCGCGGAGCGCGAAACGGCCGTCCCGGCCGTCATACGGATGCTCCCGGAGTCGCGTTCGGTGACGACCGTGCGAAATGTCAGCAGAAGCGTTCCAAATCCGCCGATAACGCTGATCGGCGATTGCAGGGCAGCAAGCGGCACGCGCGCTCCGAGGGCATCTCGAACAAGTGTTGACGGCGAGAGGCTGAGGACGCCGGCGACGAGGACGGTCGCGCCGAGTAGCCAGACGCCGGAGCCGTGCGTAAGCCGGCGGAACTCGCGTCGCGCGAGCGGCTGCCACCGTCCGGGGAGCGAATCCACCCAGCCTCCGCGGCCGACGACCGCTGTGGCCGGCGTTACGGCGACACGCGGGAGTGACGGACGGTTCGCCCACGTACGGCGGAGCCGGCCGGGGCCACCACGCGGGGTGAGGTCGCCGTAGCGGATTGCCGAGACGCCCACGAGGAGCGCGAGGGCAGGCCACGCGAGGAAGATGGGGACACCGACCCATACCGGCAGCGGCGGGGACGCCGTGGCGAGCGTCCCGTTGTTGCGGAGCGCGTCGCTCACTTGGAGCGCGGCACTTCCGGGACCGACCGGGACCCCGAGGAGCCAATCCGTGAGCACGTAGTAGGCGCTCGGGAGAGAGAACCATTTGAGAGCAGAGAACAGCTCGGGGTGGGCCATCTCGTTACTCGGCGTGGAGCCCGTCACGAGATTCCAGAGGAGCGCAACCGTGATGTCGCTCCAGAATATCCCGAGGAGGAGCGTGACGGCGAAGACGACGCCGGCGGCGCGCGTGGTCGAGGACATCGCGGCCGAGAGCGAGACGGTGACGGTCGTCCACGCGAACGCATAGGCGGCCGCCGCGACGAGGAGGCCAGCGAGCACGGGGAGAGAGATACTCCCGTACGTGTACGTACCGTAGGCGACGAGCAGCGGCGTGGTGACGAGGACGGGAACCATGATGGCGGATCCGCGGCCGAGAGCCTTCCCAACGACGAGGTCGGTGCGAGAGAGTTCAGTGCCAAGGAGCACGCGGGCGGTGCCGCTCTCGCGCTCGCCGACGACTGATCGGAAGCCCAGCGCGGCGGCGGCGAACGGAACGACAATTGCGACGGCGGTCTGAGCGCGTGGAAACGCGGCGGCGTCGCCGAGGTGTCGGATGACGGCCTGTTCGGGACTCGTGGGGACGCGGCTCACGAGGAGGAGACAGAGCGCCAGAAGCCACGGCGTCTTTCCTCGGAGGCATCGCTGGAACTCTGTTCGTACGACTGACACGGAGGGCATACTGGAGCAGGTTTTGCGCACTTGTATAAGAACTTGTGATTGGGGAGGACTGTTGATTCTGTTCAGTCTAGTAGTCGGGTATATCGAGTCAGACGTGAACAAGCGCTTGCTCAGCTTCTGTTCCTCCTGTCTCGTTGCGGGAACTACGGTGCCGTTCAACGAATTGTGAGGATGGACTTCCGGACTACGAAGGAGGTCTCGTCACTCACGAGTTCCTCCGAAAGCTGGCCAACCATCTCGAACCCGGTGAAGAACTCGACATCCAGACGGCGGGGTTCACGAACTGCCGCTTCCCCGTGCTTGCGAAGCGGTACGTCGTTCGCGACGGCGAAGTCCTCCACGCCGATCTCAATTCCCTCAAGCCGATCGACGAGTAGAGTTGTTCGTCCCCCGGGAGGGGTGCAGGGCGATCCAGTCGCGGTCGCCCCGTGAGGTGATTGTTCAATGGGCCACCGCACACTCGTTGCGTACGAACGCACAGACGGACAGTACACGCTCCACTACTCTCATTGGGGCGCAGCGAACCTGAAGCTCAAGCACCGAATATCGGCGGAGTCGCCGTTCGGTGGCGACGACACCGACACCACGTGGGCGAAACAGCTGCTGGCGGAACTGGCCGATGGCCTCGAAGCGGATGCGGTCGACGGCTATCTCGTCAGCGAGGATCGACCGTCGACGGTCGTCGAGCCGAAGTCCCGCGCCACCGGGCTCACCCTCGACGAAATCGTCGCTGACCCTCTCGACTATCTCCACCACGAGGCGTTCTTTGTGGTGTCGACCACGTTCGAGGTGACTGCATACCGGACGCTGTGGTTCGGCCTGCAGTACGATTCGGAGACGGTCGAACAGGGAGAGACGGTCGGGAACGGCGCGCTCGCGACGGTGCGCTGGTACGACGGCGAGCCGGTCGGCGACGACCACCTGCAGGGACAGTTCGTGGCCCTCAAGCACGTCGTCGGCGACGTACTTGACACAGGCGTGTTCACGCCGTCGACGGCGAGGCAGTACCTGCAACGGAAGCTGGCCGAGCGAGTCGGGGACCGCCAAGAACTGCGCATCCCCAGCACCGACCAGCACCCCGTTCGTTCTGGTTAGTCACAGTTCGTTCGTAGCGTCACCGAATTCCCAGACGTGAAAAGCAGACCACGGCTGATAGGCACACGTCCTGTTGCAGCCGTCTCAGCCAGAGTCCACAACTCGCTCCCGTCCTCAATGCTCAGACCGACAGTCCGGTCAGTCGTCGGAACGACGACCGACTCCCCAACGACCAATGGGGGGCCTGCGACATCAAGGGCTTGTTCCCACTGGACGTCTCCACTCTCAACGGCCAGCGCATACACGGTTTCCTTGTCCGCGCTGAAAACGCGGCGGTACCCGACCGCTGGCGCGAACAGGTCACCATCGTACATCGCTTTTGACCACTGCCGGTCTCCACTGGTGGCATCGAACGCCACGAGTTCGTAACGGTCGTAGCTCGCGAGGACGACATCCTCCGTGCGGACGAGCGGTTCCGGGATATTTGGCCCAGGGGTCCCCCACTGGGTCTCACCCGTCTCGCGGTCTAGCGCGTAGATTCCTTGGGCGGCAGAGCCATCTGCCGTGATGTACACAGAGTCATTGTCGATGGCCGGCGGTGCCGGGATGCTTGCACGCTGGTGATCGTCACCGAACGACCGCGCCCACTGCGTATCGCCGGTAAACGTATCAAGAGCGGTTACATCGCCCCGATCGCTCGTGGCGACGAGGAGGTCGTCAGCGACGGTCGCCGGATTGGGTCTGCCAGCCGTATCGTGTGTCCAAGTGGTCGTCCAGCTAGCGGTGTCGAGTGCGACGATCCCGCCAGTCGATGGTTCAGTATAGTCGCCAAGTACGGGCGTAACAGCAATCGAACCTGCGAGGGCTGGCGGCCCAGTTGGACGCCGATTGAGTTCGTGGGTCGTCTCGGAGGACCCGTCGTCGAGTTGTACGGTGGTCACGATACCATTCTGCTCGCGAGGCGCGCGGCCGACGACGACAGCCGTATCATTTGTGGCAACGAGTCCGGTGATATCGATATCGTCTGCGAGGGAACTCGTCCAATAATCACCGCCAGCCGTGAGCGTCGGCTGATCGGGAACGGCGTTCGTATTGTGCGGAGAGGCACGTGTCTGTGGCCACTGCGCGACGCCAGGATCTGTCGGTGTACACGAATTGGTCTGGCAGCCGGCAGTTGCCGCGAGAACCGTCGTGGCTGAGACTACAAGGTATTCACGGCGCGATATGGAGGGCATCTGACCGAAACGTCGGATACAGAACCCATAGGGGTTTTGGGTATCCATCGGTGGGCGGGTTACTCGAAGCCAACTGCTGTTTTTCAGGGGCCGGAATGGGTGAGTCCCGCCGGAGGCTCGTGATTTGATGCCCGAGTAACAAGGCGACGATCCGTTTCACGACTGCGAGTTAGGTCCCGAGGCGATCCTCGGAACACACACCTTCGAAGACGTCCTGTTCACCGACGGGACGGAACCCCCGGTGAACGTGTTCACCGGCGAGACACCGGCACATTCGCAAGCAACCGTCGAGGAAGCGAAGGAGTTCGCTGCGAGTATCGACGCGGAGACGCCCCAAATCGCGCTCCCCGCATCCGTCGAGTCGCAGGTCGAAACACAGAGCAAGCCCTTCACGGCGGCCGCATTCTTCCACTTCAAGGTGACTGGCTCGCTCGAACGCCACCGCGCCTACCACGCCGCCTACGGGGCGGACTCGTTCGCAGTCGACTTCGATAACCAACGAGTGAACAGCATTCTTCTCTACGTTGGGAATCTATCTAGACTGTCTGACGAATATCAGACCTCACCGTTTCCACTAATACACTTATACGATGAGGGGTAGCGGAACCTATTCTCCCCCCATTATGGAAAAACCAAGGCTAAACTCCGCCCTGCAGGAAAGTATGGATGTCAACGCGTCTTGATAGAAACTGCGGAACCCATCTGTGCTCGGCACACCCTTGGTGTGAGGAGAGGAGGCCCGAGAGAGCGGTTTCTTTCGGTGGCCTCCAAGAGTTACTGCGTCTCACCGTCGCCGACGGCGAGGTTGCCGGGTCGCTTCAGTCGTCTGCGTCGGCTGTCGTCTCGGTCTCTAACTTGCCTGAAACGGGGGATAGGCCGTGGGCGAGTGCGTTTCCTGACGCCGTATCGAAGAGGTGGACATTCCCCCGGTCTATCACGACTTCGACGTCCGTGTCTTCCCGAATCGTCGAGTCGGGCTCAACGCTCATCAGCAACTGGTCATCAGTCCCTGACTGGTCCATTGAGGTTCGACCCTCGCCCAACAGCATGTACGCGAATATCTCGTCACCCATCGGTTCGAGAATATCGACGCGCGCGGCGATGAGCGAAGAGGAGTCTTCGACTTCGACCCGTGCTCCGCTGGGATAGATGTCTTCGGGACGAATCCCGATGGTTACCTCGTCACCCACCTCAACAGCCTCGACAGACGCCGGATCGAACGCGAGCGAGAAGTTCGCTGTCGAAAGCGCGTCTTCTGTGACCGTCGCCTCGGCGAAGTTCATCGAGGGCGAGCCGATGAAACCCGCGACGAACAGGTTCGACGGCTCGTTGTAACAGACAAGCGGCGGGTCTATCTGCTGGAGTTGGCCGGCGTCAAGGACGGCGATACGGTCCGAGAGCGTCATCGCCTCTTCTTGGTCGTGGGTGACGTAGATGATGGTCGTGTCCAGTTCCTTGTGGAGGCGCTGGAGCTCGGTCCGCATGTGGACCTTGAGCTTCGCGTCGAGGTTCGCTAACGGCTCGTCCATGAGAAAGACATCAGGCTCACGGACGATGGCGCGGGCGATGGCGACGCGCTGTCGCTGGCCGCCGGACATCTCGTCGGGCATGCGGTCGAGCATGCCCTGCAACTGGACGATTTCGGCGGCGCGCTCGACGCGGCGCTCGATTTCCTCCTTGTCGTAGTTGCGGAGGCGAAGCCCGAAGGAGATGTTGTCGTAGACGTCCATGTGGGGGAACAGCGCGATGTTCTGGAACACCATCGCCACCCCGCGGTCCTTCGGCGGGAGGTTCGTCACCTCGCGGTCGCCGATGTAGATCTCACCCTCACTCGGCTTCGTGAGTCCAGCGATACTTTCCATCGTCGTCGACTTCCCACATCCCGACGGGCCGACAAAGCAGATGAATTCGCCGTGGTCGATGTCGAGATTCATGTCGTCGACCGCCGTTACGTCGTCGTAGTGCTTGCTTACGTGTTCGAGTCGTACTCGTGCCATTGTTATTCTTTAAGTGCTCCTGCGGTCAGTCCGCTGACGATGCGTTCCTGCGCGATGATAACGAGGACGACGACGGGGATAACCCCCACAACACTCGCTGCGGCCATGAGGTTGTACTGCGTCGTGTACTGAGTCTGGTAGCTGAGAATCCCGCCGACGATCGGCGACCACTTGGACGCTTCGGGCGACGTCGCCATAATCGAGCTGAAGAAGTACTCGTTGTAGACGCTGATGAACGTGAGGACGCCCGCGGTCGCCACGCCGGGTGCCGAAAGCGGCACGATGACGCGGAATAGCGCGCCCAGTCGGGTCGTTCCCTCCACCCGCGCCGCGTCCTCCAACCCGTCGGGAATCTGCCCGTAGAAGGTCGTGAGGATGAATATCGACAGCGGCAGGAACAGCGCGCTGAACGGCATGACCATCGACCCCGGGGTGTTCAGTAGTCGGGGCGGCGTGAATAGCGGGACACCTATGAACGGAATCGTTATCGGGGCGTTACCGGCGAACGCCTGAAACAGCGGGATGACGAACGCTGCGGGCGGGAAGTAGCTGATGGCGAGGATACCGAGCATCAACAGCGCGCGTCCGGGGAACTCGATCCGTCCGAACACGTAGCCCGCGAGGCTCGCGACGACGAGGACGATAACTGTCGTCGTGGCAGCTAGCACGAAGCTATTCAGCACGTACAGGTGGAACGGGACCTGTTCGAAGACGGTAACGAATGCCGTCGGATTGAATCCTTTCGGAACGGGGAGCGGGAACGTGCCGCTGACACCGAATATTTCGACCGTCGGGAGGAAACTCCCGGAAAGCAGGTTCCCCTGCGGCGTCACCGCGAGGACGAGTAACCAGTAGAACGGGAATACTGTCGTGACCATGAAAAACGCCATCGCGACGTAGAACAGCGCTCGATACACCCGTCGTGGGTTGTGGATCGCGTTCCGTGCCCACCGCGCGAGCGGACCGGCGTCGTCTGCCGTGCCGTCGGTTTCGCTGGACATTATATCGCGTCCTCCCCCTGCCACAGGATGATACCCATCACGACGACGCCGATGATGGCCGCTGTCACGAATGCGATGGCCGCGGACGTCCCCTCGTGCGTGTTGAACGTCGAGACGACCATGCAGGAGAGTGAGGGGACGACGGTACAGCTTGAGACCGTATCGATGATACCGTACACGCGCATCGCCTGCACCGAGCGGAATAATACTGCAACTCCGATGGTCGGCAGGATGAGCGGGAGCGTGATGTATCTGAACTGCTGCCACTTGCTCGCACCGGCGACGCGGGCCACGTCGTACAGATTACGATTGATGCTCTGGAGCCCGGCAAGGATGAGTAGCGCCATGAACGCCGAGGTCTTCCAGATGTCAGCGACGATAATGATGAACGTCGCGCTGACCGTATCGTTCAGCGTGTTGGTTGGTGCCACTACTCCGAGGTCGGCGAGAATCGGCGTCGCGAATCCGACGTTCGAGTCGAACATCAAGAAGAACATCATCCCCTGGATGACGATTGGGACGGCCCACGGAATGATAATCGCCGCACGGACCCACCGCCGGCCGTAGAAGTCTTGATCTAAGACGAGCGCTTGACCCAGTCCGATGAGGGTCTCGAACAATACGCTGGCCACGGCGAAGATGAGGGTTATTACGAGGGCGCTATCGAGGAGACTCGCGGCGTCGAATCCGGTCGGGAGGAACGTCGTTCCACCGGGGAGGAACCGGTTTTTCTCTCCGGTGAACAGCGCGACGTAGTTGTCGAGACCAACGAAACGGACACTGGAGAGGTCAGTCGAGACGGCGTACAGTGACAGCTCGAACGTCCGCAAGAGTGGGTAGATAGCCACGATACCAAGCAGGACGAATACTGGGGTCAGCAGTAGGTACGCGTACTGCGTGTCGCTCAGGTTCTCCAGCCACCGCAAGAAGACGACGACTGGCCCCGACTGCCGTGACTCACGTGCCGGCTCCGCAGCCGTATCGGCGCTCATACTATCCCTCCGAGAGGTGTGGGACTCATGGTTTGATCTGTTGAGTGTGGAGCTCTCAGCTCGTCAGTTGCTTCTCTCAGTCTCTTCGAGGCTGGATTGGAGCGTCGCCATCGCCTCGGCCGACGACACCTCTTGTCCGACCGCACGGTTCGCTTGTTCTGCGATTTTGCTCGATTGGTTGTTCCAGACGGACGTAACCGGTCGAGCCATCGTGTTCTCACCGGCGACGCGGAGCGTGTCCATGTAGTCGCCGGTCGGTTCGAGCTCCGAAGCCGTCTCGGAGTTGAACAGGCTCGCCCGCGGCGGTAGCCATCCCTCGACCTCCAGGAGGAACAGCTGGAACTCCTCGCGCATCGACGCTTGGATGACCTGCGTGACAGCGTCGAGCTTCTGGCTGTTCGGGTTGACAGTAATGTGCCAGCCACCGAGTGCGGAGGTGGACCCACCGGTTCCGGGGAACTGCGCCTCGCTTTCGGGGACGCCGTAGGGAAGCGGCATCGTCCCGAGGTCGTCGCCGAACTCCGACGCTGCTTGGTTAATCGCGTACGGCCAGTTGCGGTGGAACACGGCGTTCCCGTCGACGAACGGCGCGAGCGAACTGTCTTCGATCCACCCGAGGATGTTCGTCGGTGTGAAGCCACCGCCGTAGTCGCTGAACTGCCCGTCGAAGCTCTCGTCGTGGACGAACTTTCGCATCATATTCAACGAGTTAACGACCGGGTCCGAATCGACGGTGACGGGTCGTTCGCCGACGGGACCGAAGAGGTTCTCGCGACCACCGAAGTAGGCGCCGCCCCACGAAGACAGGACCTCGTTGAAGGTACAACAGGCGGTTCCGACGTAGATATCCCACTGGGTGGTAAAGCCGTAATCGACGCCCGAGACCTCCTGTGCCTCGGCAGCGATGTTCGACCACCGCTTCCACGTCATCGGCTCGGTGGCCCAGTTTTCCTCGGTCGGATTGTAGCCGGCCTCTTCGACGAGGTCTTTCCGGTACAACATCGTCGGGTAGTCGGGGTACAGCGGAACACCGAACAGGTCCCCGCTGGCGGGGTCGATGGCCGTCTCAGTGAATCCAGCGAAGTACTCGTTTTCGATGGTCGAACGCGCACTTTCGGGGAGAACCTCAGAGAGGTTAGCGAGCTGTCCCCGCTGGATGAAGATGTTCACCCAGCCGTTGTCCATCATGAACATATCCGGCGTCGTCTCCTGAGAGCTCAAGAGCCGGTTGTACGTCGAGCGACGCTTCCCGCTGTCCGGCTGGCCCGGCTGGAACTCGACGCGGATGTCGTCCGAGAGCCCTCCTTTCTCGTGTAGCGCAGTGCGGAGCTGGTCCGCGTGGTCCTGTGCGACAGTCGCGTCAAAGCCCCAGACGACGGTCGTTCCGCCGCTTTCAGACTCACCGACCTGTGCACCGGTGTCGGAGCCGTTGCCGAACATACTCGCACAGCCGGAGAGGCCCGCTGTGACTCCCGTCGCACCTGCAGCGGCGATAAACCGCCGTCGTGAGACGCTCTTCTTCGTCGTCTTGCTCGTCTCTGGGTTCGCTGTCATCGTCCGAATTGTTCATCAAAATAGGGCCACTTATACTTTAGGGATTAGCTTTGAGATATCACAAGAACTTTATCTGAACTCTGTGGCCAGTAGGTGTATGGGACTCCGACGGTCACTCGACGATTACAAGCAGAACGAAGACGCAACCGACGTATTTCCGGGCGAACGGCGTACGCAGCAAGGCAGATTCAGCGGGTCGGACCAACGCCTCGTTCACGTTTCACCAGCCGGGTCGCTCCGAGACTACTCGTACCCACTTTCGGGATTCAGCGGCATCGTGTCCTCACGCTTCGGCGTCCGTGTCGGTGACGCAGTCGAGTGGTTCGATGCGCTCGACACGGGGAGCCAGACGTACCGAGCGGGCCGGTCGCTCGTCGAGACGACGCACCGTCTCGATGGATTCGACGTGATACAACGCGACGTTACCGATGGACTCGCCCACACGACGACGTTTGAGCTTGGCGACGGTGCGCCGGAAGATGCCGAACTGGCCGGGTTCGTCGAGATCAGCCCGGAGGGGCGAGACGGGCGCGTCGGGCAGCTAATCCACGACGAGGCCGTCGAGGTGTATCACAACCGCGAACACGACTATCTCGGCACCTCGACCGAGTTCGTGGAGTGTACGCCCCAAGTACTCGAACGGTTCGACGAGATACTCGCCGCGGAATCGCGGTCGTTTCCGGAGTTCGGCGCGTCCGAAGAGTACGAGGAGAGCCGCCTCACCGGCGGTGTTGGAGTCCGCGTCGCTTTCGAGGACGGTGAGACCAGTCTCGTCACCCTGCTGTCGGACATCGAAACGCAGTCGCGCTCGGATGCGCTCTCTGCGGTCGCGACCCGAACGCGACGAACTAACAGCGATTCAGACGCGCTCCTCGCGACGGCACGGCAGGCCGGACAGTACCCCACGGTCACGGACCGACTTGTCGCGACTGACCTTTCGGTCCTTGAGTTACTCTCCGCACCGACTGGGGCCCGAATTGCGGGACCGGATTTCGACCCATACTACCAGTACTCCGGCGGCTACGGCTACACGTGGTTCCGAGACGACGGAGAAGTTTCGACGTTTCTCTTGGAAGCCGACGAGTCGCTCGGGTTCGATGCAGCCGAGATACACCGACAGAGCGCCGAGTTCTACTTGCGGACACAGTTACCTGACGGCCGGTGGCCTCACCGGGTGTGGCCGATGAACGGCCGGCTTGCGCCGGGATGGGCGAACGGCCACATCGAGGGCACGGAAACGCAGTACCAAGCCGACCAGACTGCGAGCGTCCTCGTTTTCCTCGCCGAGTATCTCTCGGCATATCGACAGTCGCTCCGAAACGTCACCGTCGAGGCCATCGAGAACGCGTTACAGTCGGGAGTCGACGGGCTCGACAGTTCGCTGGAAGACGATGGCTTTCCGACGGTGTGCGAAAACGCGTGGGAGAATACGAATGGTCGTTTCACGCACACTGCCGCGAAGTTCGTTCAGGCCTACAGTACGATTGCGGCCATCACGTGCGATGCAGCCACCAGAGAGCGCGCAGCTACGCGGGCAACGCAGGTCTTCGACGCGCTCGATATGGCGTGGGCCGCCGACGAGGGAATCTACGCGCTTCGATTAGACGACGGTGACGGTAACTTGGACGACCGAGTCGACAGCACGACTTTCTCGCTCGTCGACGCCTACCTCGCCTACCGGGCCATCGAGGACATCGGCGAAACACGACTGCGGCGGCTTGAGCGCCATCTCCACACCGCGTTCTCCAGGCTCTGGAAAGAGACCGACGACATCTCCGGACTCACGCGATTCGAGGGCGATACGTGGCGGCAGCGAGGGCAGGGAAGCGAGAAGGTTTGGACCGTCTCGACTGGCTGGGGCGCGTACGCGGCCGAGAAGTCGATTCGACTCTTCTCGTCGACCGACGAGTACGATTCCGAGAAGTGGGCCGACCAGTTGTTCGACCAAATTGATCTCGACGGCAGTCTGTGCCTTCCATCGGGGTACCTCCCAGAGCAGTTCTTCGACACTGGGGCGCCGGACAGCGCGACGCCGTTGGGTTGGTCCCACGCCATTCGACTAGCCACGCACGCATCCCGTGTCACCCGAGGTGCCCGCACCGAGTAGGGAGTGTTACATTCGAACAACGGGGTTCGAGGCGGTTACCCGCCGGACAGCTCCCTGTCTGTACTCCCATACTAAGATTTATCCCCCGCCTTGGCCGAACACTTGGGTATGGTGGAAGACGAGGTGGTGGACAGCCTCATGCGGATCGGGCTCTCGGACAAGGAGTCACGAGCATACGTGACGATACTCCGTAACGGGGCTACGACAATCCGGGTCGTCTCCGAAGAGGCTGACATCTCTAAGAGTTACGCGTACGATATCGTCGGGAAACTCGAGGAGCGCGACCTCATCGAAATCGACGACCACGTCCAACCGACGCAGTTACGAGCGATTCCGCCCGCAGAGGGCATCGATAATCTCGTTTCTCAACTACAGACCGTCGAATCCCAGTTAGAGGATCTGTTTGACTCCGAGAGCTACGAACAGCAGAAGTTCAGTATCATCAAATCTCGACGGACGATACTCGCTCAGCTCAACAAGCTGATCGACACCGCTGAATCCGAACTCGTTCTCGCACTTCCCGCATCGGTTCTTCATCGGGTCGAAGACTCGCTCAGAGAGGCCCAGAGTCGGGGAGTATTTTGTATGCTTCTCGTCACGGAATACGACGGCACGAGTTCGATCGACGGTGCGACTGCGAGTATCATCCAGACGTGGAGCGCCCCGGCGCCAGTGACGCTGACCGTTGACCGGGGTGACGGTATCATTGCCTCGGCAGATGCGATACTGAACTCGAACTCAGATGAGTACGCCATCTATCACGCCGAGGAGCATATCGTCTCCTCGTTGTTTGACTCATTTATCGCCAACTACTGGCCGATGGGTGAGCAGGTACACGTTGGGTCGAAAAGCCAACTGCCGGCGACGTTCACGAGCTTCCGCCATGCGGTGTTCGACGCGACGTTACATCTGATGGACGGTGCTGTCGTCACGGCCGAGATGGACATTCGTCCCACCCAGAGTAACGCGGCGTTCGAGACGACTACTGGGACGATCGTGGCGGTGAAACAGAGCCTCGTCCGGCCCTTCTCGAACGACTTTCCGACCCAGGAGTCGTTCGTCGTTGAGACGTCTGACGACACGTTTACCGTCGGCGGCTCGAAGGCGTTCTTGGAGGATTTCGAGGCCCGACGCGTCATTTTCCGCTCGGTCAGTGATACAGAACAGGAATAGCGTTTCCTGTACGTTCTCACCGACTAGTCGCCGTCTCAAGAGACACTCGGGCTGCACACTAAGCGAGTTCGAACTGAAGAGATGGACGTCTCGTTACTACAGAAGGGAGGAATCTACGAGGTGAAATCGGAGTCAGGGAACATCTACGAGGTCGACGTTGCGAGTGCGACGTGTACGTGTCCAGATTTCTCGAAGCGGAGCCCGAGCGGTGGGTGCAAGCATCTACGGCGGACCGATCTCGAAATTCGCAGTGGGAACGTCCCTCGTCCCGATGGCCGTCTCCCTGAGACGACGGACGTAGTTGAGCTACTCTCAACAGTGATTCGGCAGTTGAACCAGGAGATAGAAGAACGGGAGACCGGCGACAGACACTCGCTGCTACAGTAGCGGTTATCGAGGAACTCTCGAGTTAATATACGATAAGATTAACCAACAATTCTAATTGGTCTTTTCACTTGTAATGCGACTCATCAAGATCGAATCCTGCCCATCTGACAAAGGATCTGAGTAGTTCCGGCCGATCTTGCACTGCTCGGAGCGACTGATCGAATCGTGCTTTCAGCGTGGCGAGATCAGTGGGTACGTAGTTCGCGAGATCGTCGTGCTTCACCAATTTCCAGACCTGTTCGACCGGATTGAAATCTGGTGCGTAGGTCGGGAGGAACTGGATGTCGATGGTGACCTTGGGAGCCATCGGCCATCCTGGTGTTGTCATCATCCTTGCTGTCGGTTTGTGCGCCGGGTAATTGTCCCAGATGAGGATACAATCTTGTCCTCGTTGATTGAATAAATCGCGGAGCAAGAATGCCATTTTCTCGCTGTCGATGCTTTTCTCAGAGAGCCAATAATCCAAGGCGGTCGCGCCAGTTTTCGGCGCGACCGTCAGGGCCGCAATCGCACGTATACTTTGCCAGCTACCCGAATTCCGGTGGATTAGTGTGTTTCCACACGGTGCCTACGTTCGCCGAACTGTCGACTGCATTCGGACGGCACTCTCGTCGAGAAACACGAGCGCAAGATCGTTCACTCGCGCTTTTTTTTCAAGTGTCGGAATCGTCTGTTGTTTCCAGCGACGAACCGCATTCGCGTCGCGCTTGATCGCGCGACACTCAGGCTTCTGGCAACTCCAGCCCATCTTCTGAAGATATCGCCAGACGGTTGTTTAGCCGACAGAGACGCCGAATTCTTGGTCAATCACCACCGCGATGCGTTTGAGCGTCCAGAGATCAGTATCGAACCCATGAGCTTGCGGCCCCTCTTCGAGGAGGGCCACAAGCGCTACTAGCTGTTCGTCCGATAACTTGGTCGATGGGCCGCCTTTGACCGGTTTTGAGGTAAGACCAGCATCGCCACCGGCTTCGTAGGCGTCTTTCCAGCGATAAACCGAGCTAGGCCAGACGTCAACGACTTGTGCAACGTCGGAGACGCTGTGACCTAGCCGAAGCAAGGCGACGGCAAGCCGTCGCCGCGCTTCTAACTCTGTTTGGCTCCCAACTGGGCGTGTCACAACGTTAGAAATACGCTCTCAGAGGATATCTCGCTTTCTCGCCCGGGAAGACCAACGACGCTAATCAAAAATTTTGTTGGTTAAATTGATGACGCCGACTTCCTGCTTCGCGCTAGGTTACAACGTGCTGCGACGCATCGTCCAACATTCGGGCGCAAGCATAGACCTCCTCGTGGATAAGTAGCGCCAGTTCGTCACTCTGGGCGGACAACTTCGTCGTACGAGTAGCACTCTGCGAACACGCCAGTTGAGCCATCGCTATCCTCAAACTCGATGATCGACTGGTATGCCTCAGTCTCTTCGCCACAGTCAGGACATCGACCGAGTATCGTCGAATCACTCGTCATAGGGGAGTGTGGAGACGCATGTGATACTGATTCTGTTGTAGATTAGAGATGAAGCCACTTCACGAAGGAAGTAGAAAGTTGAGTACGTTCTTCACCCTTGTGCAGCGACCTCGGTATCGTCAGTCCCAACGCCAAGGTCGTACTCTACGTGGATATCGCTGTACCAGACGACCGGCCGCTTTGATCGGCCATCCTGCTCAAATTCGACAAGTCCGAGTTCTGCGAGGTCGTTGATAGCGTTCGAGACGTTCTTGATGTCACGATCAACGAGTCGTGCGAGCTCGCGGAGACTCTTCGGTTCTTCGCGGGCAGTAGTCCGGATCAGTTCGAGATTTTTTTCGCTCAGAACACGTGCAAGTGCAGCCTCGTCTGGAAGTGAGACGCCAGTGTGGTCATCAGTCAGTTCACCAGCGTCGGCTTTCGCTGCGGCTTCGAGTGCACGGTCGAAGAACTCGTCGTTCGATTCGACGCGGACGGTGAGTGTGTTTTCGGTCATGGTTTGTTGGTTGGTGTAGATGGCCCCTACTGGTTTATCGGTGTGTTTCAACTTCGTCTTGGAAGCGTCGAAGTAGTGTTTCTACCCCTGGGAATGGGATTTCTTCGACGGTATCTCCCTCGTGTCGTTCGTGTACACCGTGATGGTTGTCGTAACGAACGATAGGATCGTCGCCTCCCTTCCGACCGTAGTGAAGCCCGTATTTGACACCCTCTGGGAATTTCTCCGATTTGGGAACGCTGAGGATACGGATATGAATAATTTTGTTATCAAACTCGCGGGTGTCTTGATACAGAACTTCGACTTCATCGGAGGGTGGCATCTACGAGTGTTGGTATGTCTGCCAACATAATAACTATGTTGGTGGCGGTACCAACAGTATCCTTCGAAGTTTGGCATTGAAGAGTGAGTTCTCAGTTTCGGCGGGACAATATCTCAACCAGTATGGATTGACAGCAATAGTCTGGTTCCTATCTGCCTCAGGTATTCTAGCACCTAGTTTGGCATGCTACCACACTTCATGTTGGCCAGTAAATATATAATATTCCGGAAATTTAGTTGACATGTATGCACCGCAAGACAATCGGTGTGGAACGATACCGAACACATGATCTCCCGCTCAGTCACCGTCGAAGACATCGATGAGTTGTTCCTCAGGTGGAACGACCATCTCAACGCATCGGCCCTCTATCGGCAAGCCCTCCGCGACGAGATGCAACTTCGCGACGTTGAGCCGCACAAACTCCGCGCGCAACTCACCGAAGCGCGTGAGTTGGGCTACTCGCTCGATGAGATTGCAACCATGACGAGTCGCTACGCCGACCTCCAAGCGCTCGTGTACGACCACACCAAGTGACCTCATGTCCGACTCACACCAGTTCTCTGCTGACGCTCAGTCCGTCCATCGGCTACGGCCCTCCCGGTCTATCCTCCGACACGTCGCGATCGGGAGCGTCCTGTTCACGATCGCTGCTGTCCAGCCAGTTGCCGCACAAGACAGCGTGGTCTGCAGCGCTGAGAAATTGCCGGGGATGGTCGAGGGCTTCTTCCAGATTACGACAACGCTCGGCTTCATTGGGTTAGCAGTCATCTGGCAGGCCGACTCCCTCGCTGAGATCTTCACGGCCAGCCCCGAACAGAAAAAGCGACTCAAAGTCCACAAGCGCGCAGCACTCAAGTCCGCCCTCATCTTGGCGGTGCTCGGCCCGCTGTATACCGTCGTAGCGTCGATCATGGGCCTCCCACTCGGTGACTGTGTGAACCTCGCTCCCTGGTAAGCCCCACCAATCCACCTTTGCCCTCCCATGGAGCATCGAGTGCCCTCCGTACTGGTAGCCGCTTTGCTCGTGTCGAGTTCCATTATCGGCCTCGCCACGGCACAGCCCCCGAGACCAGGGACTGAAACAAACGGCCTCACGGAAAACGAGGCGGCAACGCTCTGGTCTCGTGATAGCGACCGCTACGTCAGCCAACAGGCCTACCAGCAGCAGTACGGCGACGACCGAACGGCACTCCACCAGCTCGCCAATGGGACTGACATAACGTTCACCCGGCCGCCGGCAACAGCCGCGACGTGGACGCGCAACGACTTCGCGGATCTCGACGCCGGCGGGCCCGACACGTCGACGTACCCGCCCCATGCGTCACTCGAAGATGGGACGTTCATCGATGATGCGCACGCGACGATATTCGCGGTCACGCCATCGACGCGTGGCCATCTCGATGCGGGTGAGACGCCGCTCTATATCGCTCCCAATGGGATGGTTCGCGGGCTCGTCGACTATCGTGTTCGTGTTCCAACCGGGAACGAAACGGGCAATCGGACCGTCGATTGGACGCTTGTCTCCCACGAGATTGAGAACACCCGTCTGAAAATCGATGGTATCCCGGTTGCCTCGACTGCAGGCACTCACACGCCAGAATTACAGTATCAGACTACCCACTCGTGGAGCGCGAATCTCACGCTCGAAGCGACCATCTCCGTTCGCCTCAAGAAGACCGTCGAGACAACGGTTGGTGGCGAATCTGAGACGACAATCAACTACCGGACCGAGACACGAACCGTCTCGGATACACTCGATGCCGAGATTTACGACCTCGCAGCGTACCCCTATACTACGCGCAGTATCCGAACGGGGAGACTGGCGTCGCGATTTTCCAGTCCCGGCCGTGGCAGGGCTATACGCTCACCGACGATGAGAGCTCCAGAGTCCGTGGTGTGTGGCGGTTCTACACCGCTCGGAACACGGACTGGGACACACTCGTTACGTCGACCGGGACAACGACGACCACGGCACAGTCGGATGCGATTCCCGTCCGAGTTCATGCGTATCCCTCACAGATCGGGCCGCGCGCAGAGCCGGTTCGCGATGGCCCGGATATCATCGACACGTGGGGGGCTGAACGGGCATCACCCCGTGAGACGATCGGAGAGAACGTCACCGTCGAGGTCGTCAACCAGTCCTACACGCCCACGTACGGGCTGGCCGTCCGTGCAGAGACTGTCGACCCGGAGGCGCTTCGGGTAAGTGGGATCGTTCGCGGGGTGAATGCCACGATTGTCGACCCCCAAGTCGGGTCAGCGCGACAGCTTCGAGAGAGTAACCTCTCTGTCGAGCTCGTTTCGCAGACGACGTCGAACGCGACGCTCCGAGTCGAGTTGCGCGACAACCAGACAGGTGCGCCAATCGCATCGAATGGGAGCGACCGACAGTACCCGATTGGCGGATCGTCACACAGCGGCTACATCACGGTGGGTGACCAGCGTGTTGAGACCAACGAGAGTGGCATCGCGATCGTCACGCTGGACGAGCCGGGGATCTACACCGCCCGCTACCACCCCGGCACATGGCTTGGTCACGACCCGGCGTATGTGGGCGACACGGCCTCGGTTCGCTGGCACCCGCTCGGAACTCTCGAGGGCTGGGTTGCATTCGTGTTCGAAGTCGGCTGGCAGGCGATCCCGTTCGTTGTGACGTTCTACGCCGGTCGCCGACTCCTCCGCATGTTTGGACCGACAGATAGCACCTACAGAAACCAATGATTCCAACCGATTCACCGATTGATAGACGTACTGTCCTCCGAACCCTCGGCGGGGTCACACTCGCCAGCGTTGCTGGCTGCCTCGATAGTAGCCGTAACTCGGGCACAACGACGCCCGACCAGACGTCTGCGACGACCGAGCGTGCTGGCCCTCTCTCACGCATCGCTGTCGAGGAGCAAGCCATCGTTGTCGAGACCGACGCTGACGCACCCGTTGAGCAGGTGAACCTCATACAGCCGAATGGAGAACTGTTCGGGAAGCGTGGGCTTGCCGCCGGCGCACGACAGGTTTCGTTCGAAATCGGGACTGCCTACGAACCCGGTGAGTACCGTGTCGTTGCCTTGGATGGTGAGGAGACGGTTGCTGAGGGTTTGCTTGAGATTAGCCCCCAGATTGAGATTCAGGACGTTGGGCTGTTTCGGAATGTCCCGGATAAGCCGTGGGACGAGGTCTATGGAGATACTGAGACAGACCGTCTCAAAAACGGTGAAGCAGTAGTCACCGTGGAGAATCATGGAACAGGCCCTGACGCAGTTGTTGAATTGATATTTGCTGAAGACGTTCCGAATCCTATTTCGGACCCTCGTGGGAGTGGAATGTACGAAACTGAACAAGTCATTGTTGCGCCGGGAGAGACAGTTGACCTGTTCAGTAACTCATTCCCATTCGGTTCAGAATCAGAGAAAGGCATGGGTTGTTCCTCTGAGGGGAACTCTGGACAATTTAGAACCATTATTGAGACCCGAGTTGATGCAAATCAAGTCTCGAAGTCGTTCGATGTGACGTACTCTGGGTCCAACAGTATGAGTGAGTGTGAGGTCACTATCACGGAGGCCTGACCAATGGTTGACTTAATCGATGTCGTACTAGAAGGGTTCAAAGACATCGTTGAGTGGATTATCTCTTCGTTCATGGAGGGTTTGCGGTCTGGATACCGAACGTTGTCTGAAGGTATGTTTGGAACCCCGACGCCTCAGACCGATGGTGTGTTCGTCTTTGGTGATCCAACCAATACGCCTTGGCCAGCGATTCACGATGGACTCATTGGTGGCGAAATAACGCTCATTGCACTCGTATTGCTCATAATGTGTGTCCAGGGCCGTCATACGATCCGAATATTCAATATCGGTAGTGCATACGAAGCACGAAAAACCAAGAAAACTGCCTGGGTCGGTGCCGTCTTGATTATCTCTTGGTACTGGATTAGTGCCCTCTCACTCTTCCTTATTGATGGATTCACTATCGCTCTACTGCCGGATGTCTCTTCAGTATCTACGGCGATGCTGCGCTTTCTAGGGGGTTCCATCACCAACCCGAGCTTAGGCCTGCTGTTCGCTTTTCTGGGTGGTGTTTCTATGTGGGCCCTGGAAGCGGTGTTCTACATTCGGACAATCCTTCTCTTCGTCTATCTGTATGGGATGCCGATCGCATTCGCTCTCACCTACGGAAACATCCCAGTTGTCTCGGATGTTGCAATGGGATTCGCTAAACGCTTCGTCCCGTTGGCTGTTCTTCCGCTTCCAGCTGCAATAATCTTCAAGGGATACGACCTCTTGTACGTTGGAGCGTCGCTAACACCTGATTCAGCGTTTCTCAGCTATCTCGTCTCTGTATCTCTCCCACTCATCTCACTCTATGTGACTTGGAAGACGTTCACGTACGCGACGCCCCTCACCGCGAAGGTGATTGGTGGTGCAACGCGAGGCGCAGCCCTCGTCGGCGGCGTCGCAGCCGGCGCGTATGTCGGCGGCGCTGGTGT
>NZ_JPES01000048.1:0-20960 GCF_000730175.1 Haloferax sp. ATB1
CGTCGCGCACACCGCCGACGCCGCCGTCGCGGCCGGCGCGACGGACATCACGCTCGTCGTCGGCTACGAGGCCGCTGACGTGCGTGACTACTTCGGCGACGAGCGCGGCGGTATCCCGGTCGAGTTCGCCGTGCAGTCGGAACAGCGCGGAACGGCCGACGCGGTCCGCGCCGCGGCCCCTCATCTCGACCCCGACGAACCGTTCGTCGTCCTCAACGGCGACGCGCTGTACGACGTGCCGTCGCTTTCGACGCTGTACGAGGGGACGCCCGCGGTCGGGTCGTTCCGCGTCGACGACCCGAGTTCCTACGGCGTCCTCGACACCGACGACGAGGGCTTCGTCACCGGCGTCGTCGAAAAACCTGAGCACCCGCCGTCGGACCTCGTTAACGCCGGTGCGTACGTCTTCCCGGCCGAAGCCCACGGCTGGCTCGACGTGGACGAGAGCGACCGCGGCGAACTCGAACTGACCGACGTGCTCGCGGCGACCTGCGAGGCCTACGACGTGCGCGGCGTCGCGTTCGACCGCTGGCTCGACGTGGGTCGCCCGTGGGAACTCCTCGAAGCCAACGAGTGGAAACTCGGCGAACTCGAACCGCGAATCGACGGCGACGTGTCCGAGCGCGCCGAACTCGACGGACCGGTCGTCGTCGAGGAGGGCGCGACGGTCCGCTCCGGCGTGGTCATCGAGGGGCCGGTGCTCGTCCGCAGCGGGGCCACCGTCGGGCCGAACGCCTACGTCCGCGGGCACACGCTCGTCGGTGAGCACGCCAAGGTCGGCCACGCGGTCGAGGTGAAAAACAGCGTCCTGATGGAGGGCGCGACGGTCGGCCACCTCTCGTACGTCGGCGACAGCCTCCTCGGTCGCGACGTGAACTTCGGCGCGGGAACCAAGGTCGCGAACCTCCGCCACGACGGCGAACCGGTCCGGCAGATGCTCAAGGGCGAACTCGTCTCCTCGGGCCGTCGGAAGTACGGCGTCGTCCTCGGCGACGGGGTGAAAACCGGCATCAACGCCTCGCTGAACGCGGGCGTCAGAATCCCGACCGGCGGGACGGTCAAACCCGGCGAGTCCGTGCTCTACGACCGCATCGACGACGGCGCGAGCGGCGAGACGGACGGCGACTCGCCGACCTCCGACGACGACTGACCGAGACGCCGCGAGAACGCCCGCCTCACCAGTTCATGACACCAAGATAACATTTAATTCTCCAAACAGTTATCAGACACAACAGCGAAGAATCACGACAGTACATGGACGGGAGCCGAGGGGGAATCACCGACGATACGCGTGCTCTACGTCGACGACGACGAGGGGCTGTTGGCGCTGACGAAGCGGTTTCTCGAATCGACGGACGACGGTATCGAGGTCGAGACGACCGACTCGCCGCGGCGGGGGCTGGCGCTCCTCGAGAGGGAGTCGTTCGACGCGGTCGTCTCCGACTACCAGATGCCCGAGATGTCTGGTCTCGAACTCCTGTCGGTGCTCCGCGACGAGCGCGGCTCCGACATTCCCTTCGTCATCTTCACCGGGCGGAGCCGCGAGGAGGTCGCCATCGAGGCGCTGAATCTCGGCGCGGACAGCTACCTCCAGAAGGGCGGCGACCCGACGGCGCAGTACGGTGTCCTCCGGCAGACACTCGTCAGAATCACGGAACACAGGCGCGCGGAGCAGCGGCTCCGAGAGCGCGAGGCGCATCTCCGCGTCACCCTCGACTCCATCGCCGAGGGCGTCGTCGCCACCGACGCCAGTGGGACGGTCACCCAGCTGAACCGAACGGCCGAGGAGATAACCGGCTACGACGCCGACGTCGCCGTGGGCGAGCCGCTTTCTGACGTGTTCCACCTCGTCGACGCGGAGACCGGCGAACGCATCGACCCGATGCAGCGCGTCGCCGAGGCGGGCGGACCGGTCGAGCTCGGCGCGGGAACGAAACTCGTCACGAGCGACGGCGACGAGCGGTACATCGAAGACAGCATGTCGCCCATCAGGACCGACGACGGGGAGGTCGAAGGCGTCGTCGTCGTGTTCCGCGACGTGACCGAGGCGTACCGCGAACGGGAACGGCGAGAGCGCCAACGCCGGGCGCTCATCGACCTCGCGACCGACGAGACGGTCATCGCGGGGTCGTTCGAAGACGCCCTCCCGCGCATCACCGAGACGATGGCGACGGTGTTGAGCGTCGAGCGGGCGAGTGTCTGGCTGTTCGACGACGCCGAGACGCTCCGGTGTGTCGACCAGTACGACCAGGTATCGGGCGAGCACACGGCCGGGGCGACGCTAACTGCGTCAAACTACCCGTCGTACTTCGAGGCGCTGGCGGCGAATCGGTCGCTCGGCGTCGACGACGTTCAGACCGACCCCGCGACCGCCGAACTGCGGAACGGCTACCTCGAACCGAAGGGCATCACGTCGATGCTCGACGCGACAGTCAGGTCGGGCGGCGAAGTCGTCGGCGTCGTCTGTCACGAACACGTCGGCGAGCCGCGGCAGTGGCGGACCGACGAACTGCGGTTCGCCGCGGAGGTCGCCGACAACGTGGTCATCGCGCTCATGCGGGCGACCGACGTCGACGCGCTCCCGGCGACCGCCGAGGAGGACGGGGCGGGGGAGGCGAACGCGGACGAGAGCGCTGACGAAAACGAGGAGTGAACCGACCGACGCCGGGTCGACCCGCCCGAGTCGGCCGACGCCGGGTCTACTTTTCGTCCGTTCGGAACCCCATCCGGTCAGTTCTCGTGACCGAATTCGAATATCGAACCCCCGATTTGGGTCGGGGGTTGAAAAACGTCGATTCCACGGAGAATCCGGCGAAATCGGCGCATCACCGTGAAATCTAAAATGCCCGTAGCTCCAAAGAACGTGTATGTCGAACAGCAGCCGATTCGTCGTCGCGACGCACGTGCTGACTAACTTGGCGGTGCGGAGCGACGAACGGCTGTCTTCCGACCGTCTCGCGTGGAGCGTCAACACGAACCCGGTGGTCATCCGTCAGCTTCTGTGTTCGCTCCGGGAGGCGGACCTCGTCGATTCCAAGCGCGGCCCGACCGGCGGTTTCACGCTGGCCCGCGAGCCGGACGCCATCACGCTTCGCGACATCTACGAGGCGGTGGAGGACGCCGAGCCGTTCTGCTTCCACACGAACGAACCGAACGACGAGTGCACCGTCGGCGAACACATCCAGCCGGTCCTCGGCGAACTGCTCGAACCGGCGATTCAGGCGATGCTCGACGAACTCGACTCGGTCACCGTCGCGGAAGTCCACGAGGAGATTTTCGAGACGGCAGAGGGCGACCCGCTCGAAGTGTAGAATAGCTGCGCTCAGGCCGTCGACTGGACCGTTTCGGCTTCGGCCGACTCTTCGTGCTCGGCGTCGAGCCACTCGGTGGCCCACTCCTGAATCTCGTCGAACACCGGGCACAGCGAGACGCCCTTATCGGTCAGCGAGTAGTACGTCGCGACCGGTGCGTCCTCTTCCATCCGGCGGTCGACGAAGCCGTGTTCCTGCAGGTCGTCGAGAACGCGAGAGAGCGTCCGCGAACTCGCGCCGGTCGAGCGCTTCAGTTCGTTGAACCGCTTTTCACCGTCTTGGAGGTCGTGGAGGACGATGAGACGCCACTGCGACCCGATTTGCTTCAGCGAGTTGATGATGGGACAGGGGGCGTCGTCGAGGTTCATATCCGTGGCCATACACCCACCTCGGTTCCGACCCTCTTTAGCGGTTCGGTCAGTTTACCTGCTTTCGAAACGTTACCTGATTCGTCTGCGGACCGAGCGACTGGCCGACCAACCGACGACCACCAATCATCGACCGACTGCCCCGCTTGACCGACTGCCCGCTCAGGCGAGCAGCCGCGAGAGGAGGAGGAACACGCGCTTGAGGTTCTTCGAGAGGCTCGACTGGTTCTCCGAGAAGAGTATCACCTCATCGTCTAGCGCGTGAATCTGCAGGCACCGACCTCGATCGGACAGGTCCTTGAGTTCGACTCCTCGGACCGAGTCGAGCGGGACGATGAGGTAGCGGTACTCTTCGTCTTGGATGTCGGCGTTACAGTGGTCGCCGTAGACGTGGATGCTCCGCTCCGTGACCGCGAGTTCGTAGCCGATGTAGCTCATTCCGGCGATTTCGGCTCCGGCGCGGCCGCCCTTGACCTTGCCTTTCAGGTGCGAGGCGTCGAGGAGGATTCCGTCAACCATACCGCCCGGTTCCCGGCGGGCGTTCGTAAGTATTCGCGCCCAGTTCTCCGAATTGATTCTGTGGGCGAACGAAAAGGAGTAAACCCGAGTCAGCGGCTGGCCTTCGGTCGAGCAGTCATCTGACGACGAGAGTCGGTGTCGCCCGAGCCATCGGATTCGATAATCGAGTACGACGAGACGAGGTGGTTAACGATGTAGTCGACCGTCGAAGGGTCGTACGTCCAAAAGCCGGTGAAGCCGAACCCCGGTTCGGTCTCCTCGGCGACGAGCGCGCACTTGTAGTCGCCGACGCCGTTGCCGTCGTAGGCGACGAACCAGGAACGCTGAATCTCGTCGGAGCGCGCGAGGTGCAGTTGGAACTGGTCGGCCTGCGGGACCTCGCCGTTCGGGTAGATGTACGCGTGGACCGAGAGGTCGTCGCGGCCGCCGAGACGGCGGTACGTTTCGAGTTGGGGACGGAGGTTCCCGCCGGACTGAAAGCCGGAGTGAAGTTCGCCCGCGCCGACGCGCCACGCGCGGTCCTCGATTTCGCGGGTGGCGTTGAGCATCTGCTGACGGTCATAGGAGGTAAACAGCGTCTCGTCGAGGTGGTCGAGAATCGGCGCGTACGAGTCGCGTTCGAACCCCGGTTCGACGTCCTCGGGGCGCGTGAGGAGGTCGTCGACCGAGACCGCCGTGTGGAACTTGTCGCCGGTCCCCAGCACCGCGTAGTTCGAAGGGCCCTCGTCGGAACTCGCAGACACCACCGAGACGTTTCGATCCGCAAAGTGCTCGGCGAGTCGCTCGACGACGCCGGGAGTCGGATTGAACACCGTCAGTGTTCGCTCCGAGGCGGCGACGCCGGAGATGAGTTCGCTGAGAGACATTACCGGGGAAACGCTACACCGGGTTATTATTCTTTGCAATAATAAGGTGTGTGAGATTCGACGATTCAGTACGCAAAAACCGAGTGACTCGTGGGGAAGGGAGTCACTACCGCGACGAAACAGATTCCTAACTATCCCCCACAAGCGTGTACATTCAGTATGATTTCCGACGCCCCTCACACCCGATCGCCCGTGGAAGTCGACGACGAGTCCGGGACGGACGCCAGTTCGTGGTTCACCGCCGAGGTGCCGGATATCGTCGCCGGGCTCGAAGCCTCGCAGTCCATCGGACCACTCACCGCCGCGGCCGCCCACGAACTTATCGCGGTCGGACGCGCAAGGGACGCGCTCGCGCTCGTTCTCGGCGAAGTCGACGGGTCGTGGCGGCGGTAGGACAGCGAGAGCCCGCGAGAAGGCGACGCGGTGAACGAACCAGAATCGGCGGTTGGCGGACTACTCCTCACGCGAATTCGTGTCTCTGACGTACAGTTCCACCAGCGAATCGAGCAGGTGCGGTGCCAGTCGGAACCGAACGTCCACGCTGTTCTGCTCGCGGTCGTACGCGAGCTGTTGGACGTCTATCGCGGCCAGAAGCGTGCGCATCGCGTCGACGACGTAGTTGCTCGACCCCGCCTCGACGCGGAGGCTGTCGCCGAGGTGAATCGAGAGGCCGTCGACGACCGTCTCGTAACACGTCTTGCTCGGTGCGTTGACTCGCTGCGTTCGCTCGACGAGCCCGAGGCTCGAAAGCGTCTCGAGGCGGCGGTAGATGGTCGATTCGGAGACGTCGCAGTTCTCCGCGAGTTCCTCCGCGGTCATCGGCCCGCGGTTGCACGCCAACAGCACGTCCCGCGAGACCTCGTCACCGAGCGCGTCGAGGAGGTCGTCGTCGGACGACTCGGGAGGGATGTCGGTCTCGTCCGCCGCCGGGGACGCGTCGTTCTCGTCGGTCAGTGGGCCCGGAGGGTCGTCTGCGGCCGAAAGAACGTCGTCCACGAGGTCGCGTCGGGTCATCGCGTGTTACCTGAACGCGGGCAGGTAATATGTAATCGGTGCCTACAGTCGAGATAATATTCACTTATCGCCGAACGTTCGTAAACACCTGAAAATAACGGGTCGAACGCCAAAATCGAGCGTCGACGGCGGATTAACGGGAGCAAAATACGGGGAGTCGGTGGGGCCACCGCGTCACGTCGCCGCGCTGCTCACTCGACGGTGACGCACTTGGCGAGGTTACGCGGCTTGTCGATGGGCCGTTCGAGCAGGTCCGCCGCGTGGTACGCGACGAGCTGGAGCTGGACGTTGGCGAGGACGCCGGCGATGTCGGAGTGCGTGTCCGGAATCCGGAGCACGTGGTCGGCGAACTCGGTCACCTCGCCCGTGCGGTCGCTCGTGATGGCGATAACGGGCGCACCGCGGGCCTGGACCTCCTTAACGTTGCTCAGCGTCGCCTCGTCTTCATGGCCGGTGAAGATTGCGAACACCGGCGACAGCGGCGTGACGAGCGCCAGCGGCCCGTGTTTGAGTTCCGAGGCGGCGAACCCCTCGGCGTGTTCGTAGGATATCTCCTTGAACTTCAGCGCGCCTTCGAGGGCGACGGGGTGGGCGACCCCGCGGCCGATGAAGAAGTACGCGTCGCTGCCCTCGTACTCGATGGCGATTTCGCGGGCCATCGAGGTGTCGAGCACCTCCTGTACGTCGCCCGGGAGCCGCGAGAGGGCCTCCATCAGGTCGCGCGCGGCGGGCGACTTCGCACCGGTCACGTCCTCGACGATGCGCTCCGTGAGGAGCGTCAGCGCCGTCACCTGCGACGAGAACGTCTTGGTGGCCGCGACGCCGATTTCCGGGCCGGCGCGGATGAGCAGTTCGTCGTCGCACTCGCGGGTTATCGACGAGCCGACGACGTTCGTGACCGCGAGGGTCCGCGCGCCGGCGGCGCGGGCGCGGCGCACGGCGTCGAGGGTGTCTGCGGTCTCGCCCGACTGGCTGACCGCGACGACGAGCGTGTCGGACGTCACCGGCGGCTTGATGACCGAGTACTCGCCGGCCATGAACGCGTAGGCGGGGATGCCGCGGGAGTTGAGCAGCGACGCCGCGTACATCCCGGCGTGGTGCGAGGTGCCCATCGCGAGGAGGTGGACCTGCTACACGTCGGCGAACGACTCCGGCGGGAACTCCTCTAGTTCGACGCCGCCGGCGTGGGTGTTCAGGCGGCTCTGGGTGGTCCGCCGGAGCGCGCCGGGCTGTTCGTGAATCTCCTTGTACATGTAGTGCTCGTAGCCGCCCTTCGTCGCCGTCTCGGGGTCCCACTCGACGTGTTCGACGGGGCGGTCGACCGCGCGGCCGGCCGAGTCGGTGATGTCGTAGCCGTCCGAGCGAGTGACGACGAAGTCGCCGTCGTGGAGGTAGACGACGCGCGCCGTGTGCTGGATGAACGCGGGCACGTCGCTGGCGAGGTAGTACTCGCCGTCGCCGACGCCGAGGACCAGCGGCGACCCCGAGCGGGTGGCGAAGATGGCCTCCTCGTCGCCGATGATGGCCGCGATGGCGTAGCTCCCCGAGAGACTGCCGACCGCGGCGCGGAACGCCTCCTCGGGGGTCGCGCCGTCGCGGAGGTTCTCCTCGATGAGGTGCGGGACGACCTCGGTGTCGGTCTCGCTGCTGAAGACGTGGCCGCGGGCTTCGAGGTCGCTTCGGAGCGACTGGAAGTTCGAGATGATGCCGTTGTGGACGACGGCGATGCGGCCCGACTCGTCGGTGTGGGGGTGGGCGTTGCCGTCGGTGACGCCGCCGTGGGTCGCCCAGCGAGTGTGGCCGATGCCGTAGTCGCCGGCGATGGGGTTCTGCTCGACGGCCGCGACGAGTTCGGAGACCTCGCCGACGCGCTTCGTCAGCGAGATGCCCGAGCCGTTTTTCACGGCGATGCCGGCCGAGTCGTAGCCGCGGTACTCCAACCGCTGGAGTCCGTCGACGAGCGAATCGACCGAGTTGTCCGCGCCGATGCAGGCGGTGATTCCGCACATCAGTGAGTCACCTCCACGCGCTCGCGAACGTCGCCGTGTAAGACCGTGCCGGGGCCGACGACGGCCTCCGCGCCGACGCGACTACCCGCTGTGAGCGTCACGTTCGCGCCGACCTCGGCGCGGTCGCCGATGATGCTGCCGAGACGGCGGTCGGTGTAGAGCCGGCCTTCGAGGATGACGTCCGCCCGGCCGCCGGGGGAGACGACGCCGTCGCCGACGGTCGCGCCGGGGCCGACAACGGAGTCGCGGAGGACGACGCCCGCGCCGATCCGCGCGTCGGTCGAGAGGATGGAGCGCTCGATGACGCTGTTCGCGCCGACCGACACGTTGTCTTGGAGGCACGAGCCGGCGCTGATGACCGCGCCCGGTCCCACGTCGCAGTCCTCGCCGACGACGACGTGGTCGCCAACGAGCGCGCGCTCGTGAATCCGCGCCGACTCGGCGACTGCGGAGTCGTGTCTGCGCGCGAGGAGCGTCTCCGTCACGGAGAGGAGTCCCCACGGGTGCGAGGGGTCGAGCCAGCCGCCGTTGACGAGGACGGACGTGACGTGCCCGTCGAGGTAGTGAATCACGTCGGGAAGCCGCGTCTCGCCGTCGTGCGGTGGGATGCGCCGGAGCGCTTCGAAGACGGCGTCGTCGAAGACGTAGACGCCCGCGTTGACGAGGTATCCCTCGCTGTCGACGGCGTGTTCGTCGATGTCGGCGATGCGGCCGTTGTCCTCGACGACGACGCCGTACTCCTCGGGCGTGTCGGACTCGGCGACCGCGACCGTCGCCACCGAGTCGGTCGTCGAGAAGCGTTCGAGCACCGCCGAGACGATGTCGGCGTCGACGACGTTGTCGCCGTTGCAGACGACGAAGGGACCGGAGACGAGACCCTCGGCGAGGAGGAGCGCGTGGCCGCTGCCGAGACGCGAGTCCTGGTGGACGAACTCGATGTCCACGTCCGAGTAGGTCGCAGAGAGATGCGACTGGATGCGGTCGGCGCGGTGGCCCACGACGACGACGGCATGCTCGATACCTGATTCGAACAGCGCGTCGAGGACGTACTCGATGACCGGCCGGTTGGCGACCGGGAGCATCGGCTTCGGTTGGAAGGTGGTGAGCGGGCGGAGCCGTCGCCCCTCGCCGGCCGCGAGGACGACCGCCTCGGTGATACGGTCGTTCATTCGCGCCCTCCCGCGAGCGACGGACGTTCAGAACGTGGCCGTGACGGTGAGTGAGTCATAGAGGGAACAGGGACGGCGACGGGGATTGTTATACAGAGGGTTCCCCGAACCGGTCGCGCGTTAGGGTCGCGTGTGAGACTGTTGCAAACGGCGAAAGCCAGCTTAAATCGGAAGGGAAGCGGGTTCGGACGCTCCTAATCAGTGGGGCGTTCTCCCAGCGGTGTCGACGCGCGCCGAAGCCACCACGTCGGTTGCACGGTCTGCGAATCGAACCCGCGAGTCGAGAACGGGAACGGGAGCGCGAGAATCAGAAGCGGAGTGGGAGGGAGAGAGCGTCTGAGAGAACGACATCGACGGGCGAACGGCGAACAAGGCCGCCGCTGTCAGAACGCAGACCGAAGTAAAATCCGAGTTGTTCGTTGAGTATCGTTCGCGACGCGGGCTCGTGGGGGCCGACTCAGAGGTTGAGGCGGTCCTTGTACGACTCCATCGCGGTGATGGCCATGAGCGTCGCGGTGCTCAGCACGGCCCAGCCGGCGGCCGGAATCGTGTTCGAGACCGGGGACGCCGAGCAGGCCGGCGGAGACGGTCGCGGCCACGCCGGCGGCGATAGCAAGGTTCCGTTTCGGCGACGCGGCGAGCGGCGCCGACTGCTCGTCGTCGGTCTCGGTGCTGACGACGTCGCCGTCGAGGTACTGGTCGAGCTGCTTCGCGGTGTCGAGAAGCGTGATGTCACCGCGGTTCTTCTCGAAGTCGACGATGCCCGCCGAGTCCATCTTCGGCAGGTGACATTGGTACAGACCGATGTACACCCGCTTTCGTTGACTCGACGACAGCGCCTTTATCTCGATGCCGTTTTCCTTCGCGGCGATGAACTCGGCCATGTCGCCGAGCTTCGCCTCGCCGTCGTTCTCCTTGAGGTACCGGAGCGCGTCGCGCCGGCGCTGGTTCTTCAGAATCTCGAAGACGATGTCCTTCGAGAGCGCTTCGATTTCGGGTTGTTGTTGCTGCTGTTCGGAAAGCGCGTGAGAACCACCAGTCGTCTCCGCGAGTTGTTCGTTCGTCGTCTGGTCAACAACGTCGGTGTCAGCTTGTAATGAATCGGTAACCATTGTTCCTTCCTCCCCCACTGTGTAGTCGGGTGCTACCGAATGACGTGGTCAGTCGAGAGGGGAGACCACGTGACGTTTGCACAGACCACAACCTTTGGATGCGCCCCACCAAGCGCGCCCCCAGATTCAGAGGGTCAGCGAGTTAATAGGTTAAACGAGGATATATACTTGTCTGAGAATCCCACACTCTGATTTCTCCGACTATTAGGATCGCAAAATCTGCGAGTAAAGTAGTTGTAACAATCTATACTAACTCAGACTTTCAATGTATCCGACAGTAGCATTGTACTACCGGGAAGCAGTAGCGTAGCCCGGTTTTTCACCTGCGAGAATCGCAATTGGACGCGTCACCAAACTCGACTGAGAGTTAAGTTCACGGATACGATGATTCGGCAGTAGCACCGACTGAGAATACGCGAGGGCTCCGGAGTAGCTGTCCACAACGTCGCGAGGTGACGGGTTATTCCACGAGCGCTTCGAAAGCGTCGGCCGAGGTACCCTCGCGTTGCTCGGAGAGGTACTGCGCGAACACCAGCACGAGGAGCGCCGCGGAGACGAACACCGCGATTGCGCTCCACGAGACGAGCGCGAATCCCGGAAGCCCCGCCCACACTCCGAGGATGAGCACCCAACTGAGCGCGCCGAGAAGCGCGTAGTACCGACTCCACGACTCGCGCGCGTCGGATTGCATCCAGAAGAACCCCCGCTTGGCGACGTTCGAGACGAGTTCGACGGACCGCTCCTCGTCGTCGTAATCGACCAGTCCGGCGCTCTCGAGCTTCGGGAGGTGCGTCTGGTACAGCGAGATATACACGCGCTGTCGCTCTTCGTCGGTCACGTCCTCGACCGCCGTGCCGTTCTCTCGAGCCGCGACCATCGCCGCGAGTTGCTTCAACGAGATTGCTTCGCCCGCGCGGTGAAGGAAGTAGAGAATCTGCCTCCGGCGCGAGTTACTGAGGATGCGAAAGAGCTCGTCTTTTGATAGTGTTGTCATCGTCGTGTTCGGGGGCGGTCCTCGCACGCGATGCGAAAGGGGGAGCCGACCCGGTTGAGTCGTAGTACACCACAACCGACCTTTGTTATCGTGACGTTTCCGGGAGGCACTGACCGAGTTTCTAACGAGAATTAAGCTCATCTTCACGGGATATTTACTGGGCTGCAGACGGTCAGCGGGAGGGAGTTATCTCGGTCTCGGAGATGATTACGTATCCCGTCGGTTTCGAGAAAAGTCCTCGCATCGGAACGGGAGCAAACTCGCGACAGCGGCGGTAAGGAACCCAATTGTCCAGTATAGAGGTGGCTAACAATACCCGATGGAGGCGATACTTAGATTCGAGACAACAATGTTCGAATTGACAGGCTTCCAGCGCGACCTGCTGTACGTGATTGCCGGCGCAGAGCGCCCGTCCGGGCAGGAGATTAAAGAGATGATCAGCAAGGACGTCGGGGAGGTGAACCATGGTCGGCTCTACCCGAACCTCGACGCCCTCGTCGAACAGGGGTACGTAAACAAGGGACAGCACGACCGTCGGACGAACTTCTACGAGATGTCCGAGAAGGGCCGCGAGTCCATCGTCGAGCGCCGAGACTGGGAAGACCGTCACGTCGGATTTCTCGGATAGCACGCCGCCGTCCCCACAGCTGAGCGACGAACCGTCCGTTCGAACACCCGAGGGCGCGAGTGGGACGCTCGCCCCGGAAGAAACCGAAGACGAGAACAACTCGTCGCTGGTGGCCGCATCGGTCCCCGCGGTCTCGTTCGGTCCTCCCCCCTTTTCCGCGCCGATTCGAGCCGAGCGACTGCACCGGCGCTGAGCCGACCGTATTCGGCGAGGCTCGACGCCCGCCGCCGCGGCTCCCGACCCGTCCGCCGCGGTTTCGAGGTGCATAGACGCTCGGACGACCGAGAGAGCGGCCGCAGTGAACGCCACCAGAGTATCTATCAGAAGTTAGTACATTCGGTCGTCGTCAAAAATATCAAAAGAAGTACATTCAAATCGACACCGCAAATCGGACATTAATGCAGCCATAAGAAACGGATTAATTCGAGAATAAGAGGCCGCCATCGGTCGTTTTTCTGGTCAAATTGAATCACCAAAATCCGTCGGTAATTCGAACAATAACGATAACAATAGTATCGTCGGTAGATATTCATGTATTCCTACTAATGTAATTATCGCAACATTTATGGGTGTAATCCGCAACCCCTGAGACATGGTAAGTGAACGGTCCACCGGGCAGGACCCAGAAACGACGACGACTGACGACGACGTCGGTAGACGCAAGTACCTCGCGCTGTGCGGGTCGGTATCGGCCACTGGTGCACTCGCGGGGTTCTCTGGGCTCGGCTCGGCGACGGAACAGGCCGACGAACCGGTCGACGACGACGGGCACACGCTCGTCGTTGCGGGCACCGGTCCCGTCTCTTCGTTCGAAGTGACGGTCAGCGGCTCTATCTCACCGCTCCAATCGAACGGCGCGCTCAGCACGACTGGGACGGTCGGTCCCGCCGCCGAGGGAACCGTCGACGACGACTCGCGGCGCTACCAGTTCGCGGGCGACATCACCAACTTCCAGTCGACCGACGCGGTGTCGGTCTACGTCGACGGCGTCCGCATCCCCAACGACTCGTTCTGAGGCCGTCGGAAACCCCGTTGTTTTCGAAGCGACCGACAGCGGCGGCGCTACGAGCGCATGTAGCCGCTGAGCCACTCGGGCGTCACGTCGTCAAACGATACGGTTTCCCCGCCGTGTTCGGCGACGAACTCGTCGGCGTCGGACTCCGACGAAAAGGGAATCAGGTCTTTACCCATGCCTCCGAGCACGTCGCTTTCGACGACGTACGCCATCTCGGTGGCGTCACCGAAGGTCTCAGCGCCGGTGTGAGTCGAGATGAACGTGTCGCCGCCCTCGGTCGAGAGCTCGTAGTCGACGGTCGAGTAGTCCGTGACGTACACCGCTGTCGCCTCCCAGCCCTGCTCTCGGTGTTTGAAGTAGTACGGGAACAGCCCCATGCTGAGGGTGTGGAACCACGCCGGGTTGTCGTGGCCCTCGGGCGCGTTGTCGCGGTAGAAAACCTGTCCGTTCGGGCCGGCGTGGAGGCCGATGACCATCCCGCCTTGGTCGTCTTCCTTCCCGCCCGAGAGGTCGACCGGTTCGGGCGTCGGCCCCGCGTTCGAACCGCCGCCGAGACAGCCCGCGAGGGCCGCGAGCGCGCCGAGTGAAACGGCTTTCGTCGCGGCGCGGCGCGTGAGCAAGCCCATCGAGGAGTCGTGCGGCGGAGAGTCGTCGTGCATCGTCGCTCTGTGCGGAGGTCGGGCGTCACGGTACATAAACCGTGAGAACGGTCGCTCGCGTGCGCGAACTGAACTACCCCGGCCGAGGAGGCGGACGGGTCACAAAAGCGAGCGGGTCAGGCGACGACCCGCGCGCCCTCGACGAGCGAGCGAACGTCCGCGAACAGGCGGTCAGCGTCCTCCTCGTCGCGGGCCTCCGCCGTGATGCGGACCAGCGGTTCGGTCCCGCTGGCGCGGACGAGGAACCAGCCGTCGTCGGTGTCGACGCGGATTCCGTCGATGGTGTCGACTTCGTCGTACGTCGCGTGGATGTCGCGGGCGACGCGGTCCATCGCCTGGTGTTTGTCGTCGAACGAGAGGCTCGCGCGGCGGGTGGCGTACGCCGCCCCGCCGAGATCGGCGACCTGTTCGGACAGCGGCGCGCCGCGGGCCACGAGGTCGGCGAGTTTGAGCGCCGCGTAGTGGCCGTCGGGTGCGAGCGTCTCGTCCGGCCAAATCCACGCGCCGGAGGGCTCGCCGCCGAAGACGTAGCCGGGTTCGGCGACCGCCTCGGCGACGTGGACATCCCCGACCGGGGTGTAGGTGACGCGCCCGCCGGCGGATTCGACCACGTCCTGCACGAGGAGGCTCGTGTCGACGGGGACGGCGACGGCGTCGCCCAGGGAGACGGCGTCGCGCGCGAACAGCGCGAGCAGCGCGTCGCCGGGGACGTACGCGCCGGTCTCGTCGACCGCGACGAGTCGGTCCGCGTCGCCGTCGTGGGCGAGTCCCACGTCCGCGTCGAGCGCGGGAACGGTCCGGCGGAGCGCAGTGAGCGTCTCGGCGTTCGGCTCGCTCTTACGAGCGGGGAACCGGCCGTCCTGCTGGCCGTCGATGGTGTTGACCGTCGCGCCGAGTTCGTAGAGCGCGTCGACCGAGACGCGACCCGTACCGTTGCCGAGGTCGAACGCGACGGTCACGTCGTCGAGGTCGTCGAACGACGAGACGAGGTGGTTCACGTGGCGAGCCGCGGCGTCGGGCCACTCGCGCTCCTCGCCGAGTTCGTCCCACGGGGCGAGCGACACCTCGTCGCGGTTGAGCCGGTGGACGATGTCGCGCGTCTGGGCCTTGTCGAAGGCGCGGCCGCTCGGCGTCCAGAGCTTCAGCCCGTTGTCCGACGCGGGGTTGTGAGACGCCGTGATACCGATGCCGGCGTCCGCGCCGGCCCAGCCGACCGCGCGGGCGACGACCGTGGGGGTCGAGACGACGCCGAGGTCGGACCACGTTCGCGCCGCACTCGCGGACGCCGGCGCTCACGGCGTCGGCGAGGACGTCCCCGCTGAGGCGGGCGTCCTGCCCGACGACGACGGTGCAGGCGTCGCAGCCGACCGCGCGGCCGATTCGAAGGGCGAGTTCGGCGGTCACGGTTCGGCCAACCGGACCTCTGATTCCACTCGTTCCGAACATACCGTGGGAGACGGTGACAGGACGTTTTGGTATATTTCGCCTACTGTCACGAACGGGCGGTCAGGCGGTACCTACTGGAAGGCGGCGAATCGCGAGGTCGGCGTGACGAATCGCGGGACTGTGTCGCCACTCGCCGGGTCAGGTGAGCGGTAAGTGGTCGGCGATTAGGCGGTGAGTCGCCTCACTGGAGGGGCTGGGCGTCGCCGATGGGGACCACTTCGATAGAACCGAGCGCGTCGAGCGTCACGCGGTAGCCCGCGTAGGAAAACGAGAGGAGCGCGTCTTCGGAACAACCGAACACCGTTTCGAGGGCGTCGGGGTCGATAGTCTGTGCGAGCGGCGGGAGCTGCGTCGGTCGGACGCCCTCGATTGCCGCAATACTCAATACAACGTTCGTGCTTAGGAGCTCGGAAGTAGTCGCGGTCGACACGGTATGACCCGGTCGCCTCGTCGTACGTCACGCGCGAGTCCTTCCAGTCGTTCGTCTGTGCCATCATGGGTGCCTTAACAGGCGTCTGTGTGCGATGGTTCCCCTTAAATCCATGCTATTTGTGAACAGTTGTAATTCGTGAACGTCACGGAAACGGACGGGTACGGCCGTGATACTCCGTGAGCGCAATCTGGTGCTCGCCATACAAAATCAAAAATCGTGATGGTTGCGCAGGTGCGACGGTCAGCCCTGTCGGGCACGAAGCGTTCGGACGGTCTCACGCGCCTCTTCGACCGTGATTTCGCGCTTGTAGAGCGCCGAGCCGGGTTCCAGTAGTTCGCCGCCCGGGACGAGACCGCCGACGTCGACCGGGCCGAAGCCGATATCGCGGATGAGGTCGGCGACGCACGCCTTGGCGTCCGAGTCGTCGCCGGCGAGGAAGACCGCGAGGCGTTCCGATTCGGGAAGGTCCGGGTGACCGAGGTCGCGGAGCGTCTCCCAGTGGATGGTGTTGAACGACTTGACTAGCTTCGCGTCCGGGAGCTGAGCCGCGACGAGTTCCGAGGAGGTGTCGTCGCCGAGGTCGATGACGTGGAAGTTCTCCGTGTAGGGGTTCATCGCGTCGACCACGATTTTCTCCGCGAAGTGGTCCGCGTCGGGCAGCGACTCGCGCTCTCGGAACGGAACGGCGAGGAAGACCACGTCGCCGAACCGAATCGCTTGCGTCGGTTCCACCGCGCGAAGTTGCGGGCCGAGCGTCTCGGAGAGGTCCGTGAGCGACTCGACCCCGCTGTCGTTGGCTATCGCAACCTCGTGGCCCTTCTCCACGAAGAGCTGTGCCAACGTTCCACCGAGCCGGCCGGCGCCGAGTATCCCAATATCCATGAACAAAGATGTATGTTAACAAAGTTGAATCTTTGTGTGGCCAGCGGGACCGCGAGCGGCCCCTCTAACTCGGGTTATCCTCATCGTAATGTGCTGCATAACCGCATCAGACCTTCTCTATCCCGGAATCTTCAGTCATTCAGTACAATCATAATTTAGTATATATGTGGCGTTGGAAGCGACATGAACAGACGAACATTCCTCGGCGGCGTCGGAACGAGCGTGGTGCTCCTCTCGGGCTGCCTCGGTACGGAGGGTAACGCGCTCGACCCGGCGGCCGACCAGAACGACGACCCAGCCGGCGACGAACAGCCCGCGAGACAGGCGACCGACTCGCCCGAGCCGACCCCCGAGCCGACGACCGAACAGCCCGCCGAACCGACACCCGAATCGACGCCGGAGCCGACGACCGACGCTCCCGAAGACCGCATCGACTTCGAGCGCGAGGACGACGACCCGGACGTCGTGGGCACGCTCCTGACCAAGGGGCCCGTGCCGGGCGTCGTCGTCTCCTCTGACCTCCCGTACGCGAAGGCGTGGCAGAACTACGCTGAGACCGACGAGGAGGCTGGAGACCTACCGCGTCGGGCTCTCCGTGGACACCGCCTCGCGCATCGGGCGGCTGAGCGTCGTCGGTCGGGTGTACGACGCCGAGGGCGATCTCGTCGCCGAAGACACGGATGTGAGCAACAACGTCCCGGCGGATAAGAACGCGCTCATCCACCTCGTCTTCGAGGGTGACCTCGACGCGATGTACTACTTCGAGGTCGACCTCGTCGTCCCGAACTGAGCGTCAGGCCCCGCCGGCGTACGCCTCGAACTCTTTTCCGCGCAGGGCGAAGTAGACCACGCCGACCACGCCGACGAGCGACGCGACCGAGAACGCGAGCGTCGGGTCGCTCGCGTAGAGCCAGCCGCCGAGCGCCGCGCTCGGGATGACGATGGTGTTCCGCACGAGGTAGTACGCGCCCGTCACCCGCCCGCCGGCGTTCCGCTCGGCCGGGCCGACGATGAGCGCCTTGTGCGCGGGGAGGCCGGCGAACCGGAGCCCCGAGAAGGCGAACAGGGCGACGACGACCCACTGGTCCGCCGGCGCGAAGATGAGGAGGACCGGAAAGATGGCATACACTGCGAACCCGAGTCCGACGACCGGCTTGAGCCCGGTTCGCTCGGCGAGCTTCGAGACGGGGAGCTTCGTCAGGAGCGCGACGACCATCTCGACGCCGAGGAGGACGCCGAAGAAGGCGTCCGGGCGGAGCGAGACGCCGAACCCGGTAAATCCGACTTGGAGGAACTCCGTGACGACGATGACGAAGAAGACGTACACCATCCCGTTGGCGAACCGGATGAGCGTGTCCGCGACGAGGAGCGGGCGGAGCGTCTCGGGGAGCGACCGGAGGTCGTCGCGGAGCTGTGCGAGCCCCTCGAACGACTTGCCCAGCGAGTCCCCGCCCGCGTCGTAGAGGACGTGCTGGGCGACGGTGGCGACGATGCCGAAGGCCGCGGCCACGACGAGGACGTACCGGAAGCCCTCGACGAACGTCGCCGTCGCCGCCAACAGGGCAGCCGCGATGAGCGGCCCGAGAAGGAAGCCGACGCGGCGGAAAATCTCGGTGCTGGCGAAACCCATCGCCAGCCGCTCCGGTGGGACGCTCTGTTTGACGATGGCGAACGTCGCGCCGAGGCCGAACGACTTCCACGCCTGCGTGAGAAACAGCCCGACGAAAATCCAGAGCCACGGTTCGAGCGAGACGCCCGCGAGCGTCACCTCGGGAACCTGCGGGGCGACGAACCAGAAGAGAAAACCGGCCGACGAGACGGTTCCGAACAGCGTGAGCGAGAGGCGCGACCCGAGGCGGTCGGAGAGCGCGCCGCCCGGATACGGGTACAGCGCCCCGATGAGGTTGCCGACGCTCCCGTAGAGACCGACCACGGTCGCGCCGGCCCCGAGCACCCGGAGGTACTCCGGAACGTACCGGCCGGTCATCTGAAACGAGAGGCTGAACGCGAACATCGCCACCGAGAGGACGAGCACGTCGCGTTCGAGTCCGACGAACTGCCGAAAGGAATCGAAGCTATCGACGGCGTCCCGACGTGTACCCATCGTCCGAGTGGTTCGCGGGAGCGCTCAAGAAAGTACGGTGCGGTCGGCCTATTCGTCGACCGGCGGGTCGACCCAGACGACGAGGCCGTCGTCGCCCCTGACGACGCCGCGGGTCAGGTCGTCGCCGAACGGCGCGTCGTCGACGCTCTCGGGGTCGACCGCCGTCACGCGGTCGACCTCGTCGACCAGCCAGCCGAACACGGTCGCGTCCTCGTCGGCGGCGTCGAAGACGACGACGCGGGAGGCGTCCGGGTTCGACCCCACACCGAGGAGCGAAGCCGTGTCGACGAGCATCGTCGTCGCGCCCCGGTAGTCCATCGCGCCGACGACGTGCGGCGGCGAGTCCGGGAGCGAGCGGGTCGGACTTGCGGTCGATGATCTCGGTGACGACATCAAGGGCCACGCAGTAACGCTCCTCGCCGATTTCGAATTCGAGGACCTGCGTCGGTTCGTCGAGCGCCGCGTCGGGCGCGTCCGTGAGCGGACATCTACGCGCCCCGGGCGGAGCGCCCGTCTTCGGCCGCGTCGAGTTCGTCTTCGAGGTCGTCCACCTCGTCGTCGATGTGGCCGACGAGGAGCGCGACCTCCGAGATCTTCGCCGTCTGCTCTTCGGTGGCCGCGGCGACCTGGTCGATTTCGCCGGCGACCTCTTCTGCGCCCCGAGCGGTCTCGTCGACGAGGCTCGCCACCTCCTCGGTGCTCGCGGCCTGCTGGTCTGTCGCGCGGGCGACCTCCTCCGCGCCGGCGGCGGCCTCACCGACCGCAGAGTCGATGTTCCGGAGGGCGGAGACGGCCGCGTCGACCTCCGAGATGCCGTCGTTGACCTCCTCGTTCGCCTCCTCGATGTTGCCGACGGTCGTCTCCGTCGTCTCCTGGATGTCGCCGACGACCGCCTCGATTTCGGAGACGCTGTCGCGGGACTGCTCCGCGAGGCTCTTGACCTCGTCGGCGACGACGGCGAAGCCGGCTCCCGCCTCCCCGGCCCGGGCGGCCTCGATGGAGGCGTTGAGCGCGAGCAGGTTCGTCTGGTCGGCGATGTCGTTGATGACCTCGACGACGCTGTCTATCTGGTCGACTTTCGCGCGGAGGTCGGTGATTTCGTCGTACACGTCGGTGGTCACGTCGTCGACGGTCTCCATCGCGTCCGCGGCGTTGTCGGCGGAGCTTCGACCCTCGGCGGCGAGGTCGCGCGCCTGGTCGCTCATCGCCTTCGTCTGGTCGGCGCTGGAGGCTATCTGCTCGACGCTGGCGCTCAGGTTCGACACCTCGCCGGCGACCTCATGCATGTTGGTCGACTGGTCGCCCGCGAGGTCGCTTATCTCCTGTGCGCTGACGGCCACGCTCTCGGAGGCGTCGGAGAGTTCGGCGACGGCCGTACCGATTTCGTCGGTCGCGTCGTCCACGTCGTCCACGTCGCCGAGGACATCGTCTGTCGCCGCGCCGGCGGCACCGGGACCGGAATACGCGTCGTGCTGTCGGGAGGTAGCCCCGTCTCCGGCGGCCGGCTCCCGTTCGTTTCGCTCGAATTCCATACGAACGAGTGTGGGAGTAAAGTGATAAGTATTCGCGAACAGTATCAATAGAGATAATCGTAAATTGCCGCTAATCGCCTCAAAACGGCCAAAAATAACGGATTCGAAATTGGTATTGCAGGATAAATACCACACTACCGACGCTGACAGAACCAGAAATCGTCGGTTCGTTTAAAAATCACTTGTCCGGTCAAGGTCGTGGATTGCGGTGGGGGCTCTCCGGAGTCGTTCCAGAGTCGCCGCGACCGGGGTTCGGTGGGAGGGCCGAAACGGGGGCTGTTCAGGCCAGTCGGTGCCCGGCGGCGACGGCGACGAAGCCCGCGAGCGCGACGAGGACGATGGAGCCACCGGCAGCGAGCCCGTAGAGGTACGCGACCGTGACGCCGGCGACGCCCGCGAGTTCGCCCGCGAGAACGCCGTACAGGAGTGATTGCTTGAAGCTTCGCCCGAGCCGCGAGGCGGTGACGACGGGGATGACGAGCAGCGCCGCGACGAGGATGACGCCCATGATTCGCATCGCGCTGACGACGACGAACGCGGTGAGAATCGACAGAAGCGTGTTGACGGCGCGGACGTGAAGCCGCGACGCGCGGGCGGCGGTCTCGTCGAACGTGACGTACACGAGCGGTCGGTAGGCGACCGCAACCGAGCCGACGACGACGAGTCCCATCGAGACGAGAAGTCCCACGTCGGCCCGCGAGACGGTCGCCAGCGAGCCGAACAGGTACTGGTTGATACCGACCGAGATACCGCCGCCGGTCAGCGAGATGAGCACGCTCCCGAGGGCGAAGCCGCCGGTCAGGACCATCGCCAGCGCGGCGTCGCTCCGGGCGTCGGTGTACTCGATGAGCGCCTGCACGACGAGCGCCGCGACGACGGCGACGACGAGCGCGCCGAGG
>NZ_JPES01000049.1:0-24794 GCF_000730175.1 Haloferax sp. ATB1
ACGGGGTCCGGACTCCCGGCCCGGCAGACGGCCACGCCGAGGGCGTCGCCGTCCCAGTGTTCGGCGAAGAGTTCGGCGGCGTAGTCGGCGGTCATGTACTGGTCGCCGTCGACCTCGACGCCGCGGCGACCCTCCCAGTCGACCTTGATGTCGAGGTAGACGAGCGTATGCAAGCCGAGTTCGCGGTTCGCTTCGAGGGAGTCGACGACGCTCTTCGGCACCGGGTCGCCGCCGTGAACGTACGGGAACGGGAGCGTCACGGCTTTCCCGAAGCGGTAGTTCTGGAGTCCGGTCAGACCGCTGGCGGCGGACTGGGCGGTCACACCGTGGATGAGTCGCGTCTCGATACCGCGTTCTTCGGCTCGGAGGCGCAAGTCGACGTGCGTGGTCGAAATCATCGTGTCGCCGGCGGTGAGGAACGCGACGTGGTCGTCTTCCGCGGCGTCGAGTATCGGTTCTGGGTCCTGTTCGACGCCGGCGCGGTCGCGGACCTCGATGTCGATGTCGTGGTAGGATTCGAGTTCCTCGACGGTCGCGCCGACGAGGTGACTCGTGTAGAACTCAGCGAAAGCGCGGTCGGCGTCCGCGAGCGCCTCCCGCCCTTCGACGGTGATGGAGCGCTCGTCGTACAGACCGAGACCGATGAAGGTGAGCATGTTCGTGTTCTGTCGCGGGCGATGATAAGCGGCGTGACCTCCGGTGAGTCGGCCGATACCCATTGTGTGAGATTACCCAACACACTTTATTGTAGTGGAGGAAAATATTACCTCCGTATGTCAACCGATAGTCGTACACTAGAGACGGAGATGTTCGGACGCGCGGTGCGATTCGACTACTCGGAGCGGTGGGTAGGCTACTCGCTTTTCCTCCTCAGAGTAGTGATGGGGTGGACGCTGTTCCAAGGTGGCATCACGAAGCTCGTGACGTACCTCGATGCGGACCCCTCGAACAACTGGACTGCGGCGGGCTACCTCGCCAACGCGATTCCCGAGGGGAACCCCCTAATGGGGCTGTGGAGTTCGATGGCGGGGAGTCCGCTCATCGACATGCTGAACATGTGGGGCTTGACACTCGCTGGATTAGCCCTCATCCTCGGCGCATTCGTCCGGTTCAGTGCCTTCTGGGGCGCGGTTATGATGCTGTTCTACTGGGCAGCAGCGCTCGAAGGCGGTATCCTCGCGGGGCTTCCGCTGGCCCACGGTTGGGTCGTCGACGACCACATCGTCTACGCGGTGTTGCTGTTCGGCCTCGGCGCGTTCGGCGCGGGCCGCATCCTCGGCGTCGACGCCTACCTCGAAAACATGGAGTTCGTGCGGCGTAACCGGTGGATGAGTCTCGTTATGGGCTGACTTCCACGCGGCGGCGACCACTTTTTTGAAGTCTCTCGCGGACGGACCCGACGGAACTTTCTCGACTGCCGCGTTTCGTTCGACTGATGTCGATTCCTCGTGCGACAGTTTCCTGTCCGACGTGCGGCCTCGAAGAGCGCTTCTCGAAGCTCGCGGACGCGCGTCTCCGAATCGAAGAACACCGCGCGGAGACCGGACACGACCCCACGTGGGAGTTGGGTCGGTTCGCACCCGGTGTGGAGAAGATGGGCGACGACGCGGGCGTGTGCGGCGTGAACCCCGGCACGGACCGCTGAGTCGGTGGACCGCAGACTCGAATTCTGTCCCTCCCCCCGTCGAGCGTCGAGTCAGCGGATATGAGATTCATAACAATACGACATTCCCTCGAACGAGTGGGTATGTGGTGCGAACGCTGCGGACGAGATACGACGGTCCGGAGACACGCGGTAGACGAGTTCACGGGATTCCTCTGTAGCGACTGTCGCGTGGTGTGGGACCGATTTACGTCGGCGTAATCGGTGGGCCGGACCCGAACTCCCCGGCGTCGTCGCCGATAGCTACTTTTCGACACGGTCGATAGCTGTGTCCGATGGTCAACGGAACACGAGTCGCGGCTGTGGACGATGTCCCCGAAAACGGGTCGTACCTGTTCACCGCGGAGGACGCGTATTCGCGGACGAAAGAGCTCATCCTCGTCCGGTGCGACGACGGGCCGGGCATCGAAGCGTGGCCGAACACGTGCACTCACGAGAATCAGCGGTTCGACCGCGGGACCGGCGCGGCGATACGTGACGGCGAGATTATCTGTCCGAAACACGGGTCGATGTTTGACGCCTGTTCCGGTGCATGCGAAAACGGCGAAGCGGCAGGTACCGCTCTCCCGGACGTGGACATCGCAGTCGCCGATGGCGACGTTTTCCTGACCGACGACGAGTACACCTATCTCTACGAGGGCGCGGCGGAAAACGGTGAAGACGAGGACGACGACGAAGACGACGATATCCCGAGTTCGACGTCACACATCGGGTTTTGAGCCGTTCCCAGGACGGTTCGGTCGCTATTGCACCGTTCCGAACGGCGGTATACTGGTCACCTACTGGTCAGCGCCGTCCTCGTCGAGAACCCCGTGGTACGGGCAAACGAACTCGTCGCGGATGAGCTGTGCGTCGACGCGTGGTGAGACACGAGAGGGGTGGTGAGGATGAAGAACGAGTTTCGGCGGAAGCGTGGTACTCCACACGTCAATGAGCATCCCGTCGAACACGCTGTAAAACCCGAACCGGAGACCTTCGTCTCCGGGGTTGAGTTGTGGGATGGTGAAGGAACCAGTAGAAGCCGGTGGAGGGGATTGTGAACCTCACTTGCAACGCTCCGCGTTGCTCGCTGGCTCAAATCCCTCCACGCGAGGCTCTTCAATCGTACTGTGTTCGGTAGAAAGAGCCGGTGGAGGGCTCTCAACTGAACCTTTACCAGCCCATCGGCTGTCGATTATCTCATGCCTTCCGACCCGAAGCAGTCGGTCGCGACCCTCCGGAAGAAACTCCGGAACGGAACCCGCGGCGGCTGTGACCGCGACCGCGAACTCCTGCTCGATTTCTCGGACGAACTTCGCCTGCTGCGCGAAGACTACGGTCACTACCGACACGAGAAGCTCCTCAGACACAACGTCCGCATCAGCGAGAACGCGGACGCGTGTCTCCACGAGACGCTCGTGCGGGAACGCGACGGCGATGCCGACGACGAGGAGACGTTCTACGACGCCAAGGACGCCGCGAAGGTCGTCGTCCGCTGGATTCACGGCACCTACGACATCGAAGACGGCTCCCAAGAGACGAACCGCGACTACCGCGTCGCCTTCCGGCTCTTCGCGAAGCACGTCACCCGCGGGGACGACATCCCGGACACGCATTCGTGGATTTCGACGAAGACCAGCCGGGACTACCAGCCCGAACCCGACGAGGCCGACATGCTTGACCTCGAACGCGACGTCGAGCCGATGATCGAGGCGGCGCGGAACCCCCGCGACAAGGCGCTCATCGCGCTGCAGTTCGAGGGCGGCTTCCGCGGCGGCGAACTGTACGACATGCGCGTCGAGGACATCACGGACGGCAAGCACTCGCTGAAGGTCCGCGTCGACGGGAAGCGCGGCGAACACGACGTCCACCTCATCGTGGCCGTCCCGTACGTCAAGCGCTGGCTGGCCGAACACCCCGGCGACCACGAAGACTACCTCTGGACGAAGCTCACCGAACCCGAGCGGTTCAGCTACACGCGCTTCCTCCAATGCTTCAAGGCCGCGGGCAAGCGCGCCGAGATTCGAAAGCCCGTCACGCCGACGAACTTCCGGAAGTCGAACGCCTACTGGCTCTCGACGCGCGAGAAGTCCCAAGCGTTCATCGAGGACCGACAGGGGCGCGCCCGCGGGTCGCCCGTCATCTCCCGGTACGTCGCGAAGTTCTCCGGCGAGACCCAAGAGATTCAGTACGCGGCGATGCACGGCCTCGAAGCCGTCGAGACGGAGACGAAGGAACTCGCGCCCGTCACCTGCCCGCGCTGTGAGAAGGAGACGCCGCGGGAGCGCGGCTTCTGTATCCATTGCAACCAGTCGCTCGACATCGAGTCGAAGGAACTCCTCGACCGCATCGGCACCGCCATCGACGACAAGGTGGTCGAGGCGGACGACGCCGACACTCGCCGAGATCTGCTGCGCGCTCGGCGGACACTCGACGAGCGCCCGGCGATGATGGACACCGAGGAGCTTCACGAGTTGGCCTCTCGATTCTCTCTTTCCGACGAAGCCTGAAGCGCGATTTCGAACACGCGCCCGATGTCGTCGTCTTTGAACTGCTCGTAGAGTCGTTCGAATAGCTCGCGCTCCTCTTCGGTCAGGGTGTCGCGCGGCGGCGACTCGGCGCGGCTCATGGGTCGACCCTCCGGTTGGGGACGGTGGGGACAGTCGCGGCGTTCACCGTCCTCGTCGGGCCCGCGGTTGGCCGCCCGGCCGTGGCCGTACTCCGTGCGGTCCGGGCCGACGGTGATCCAGAAGCCGCAGACCGTGCAGTAGGCGGTGTGGTTCGGGTTCGTGACCGGGACGAGGTGGTCCGGGAGGTCGGTATCGGCGTCCTCGTCGACGTCGGCCTCGAAGCGCCCGCAGTTCCCCCGCGGCGGGACGGCCTCGGTAGGAATCATTCGTCGCCTCCGGCGAGGTTGTACTTGCGGACGATGAGTCCGTCGCGGAACTCGCTGGCGCGTTCGGCGGCGGCTTCCAGCGCGGTCGCGAGTGCCCGGGCCTGTTCGGGCGTGAAGGTCGTCGCCGTACTGAGGCTTCGGAACTCCTCGCCGACCTCGAAGACGACCGAGCCGTGAGCGACCTCGACGTAGAGGTGGTTCACGCGGTCTTCGACCTCTGCGGAGATGCTTCCCCTGACGGTCGTCGATTCGATGTCGAGCGTGACGGCGAGTTCGTTCGCGCCGGCGCTCGCTTGCGCGTCGGGGACCGGGGACTCCCAGTCGCTCATCGGTTGCCTCCGGTGAGGTCGCTCGCGCGAACGAATCCGAGTTCGCACCCGCACGGGACGACGGTGTGGCTGCCGGGAGCCGAGGTGGTGAAGCCCTCGATGGGCGTGGTGCAGACGGGGCAGTTCGATTGGTTCGGTGCTGCTGCTGGCCGTGTGACCGACGAATTAAGTCGGTCGTGCGTGTATTCGGACATGGCTTCGGAAGTCTCGATTCGGAAGCCACGTGGCGGGTGTTCCAGCACCCGTCGCACTCTACTGCTGTGCGAACATGGCTTCCAGTCCCTCGTTATAGTCTATTCTACTTAACCGTTACTCAGAAAGTCTTAGTGAAAGCACTTGATACCTGAACGACTATCTGTGAAGTCTTGTTAGATACCAGTAATCGGTGCAAATATGCCAATAGTAGACTCTTCATCTGATAACATGCGCAAGGCCGCTGAGTGGATGGTCCCGTCCGATGACCGAATCTTGGAACTGATTCGGGAACACGGGAATCTGACGCCGCAAGCGATTAACGAACTTGGTGGCCCTGTCCCCGATCACGCGAGCACTCGTTGCTCGAAACTCGTGAAACACGGTCTCCTCACTCGAATCAGTCGAGGTCTCTACGGCATCACCGACGACGGACTCGCGTACTTGGACGAGGACCTGGACGCCTCGACGCTGGAGCCTGTCGACGACGAGTAGTTGTTTTTGTGATGTCTCGCTGTTCGTGAGCACGGCATGCTAACTGAGGCCGGTTGCTTAGAAAGGGATGATTGGGTCGTGTCCGGATTGGCCGAACCACGTTGTCCGATTTTTTAGCTTCCGTCGACCCCCCGGGGGTTTCGGGTGAATTGGGGGTCGACGGAAACACTCATCAGAATTCAGTACACACGGTTCTTCACACCCGCGGATTCGGGTAGGTTTCAGACGAACCCTTGTGGGGTTGAAGCACGCTGTCTGACGACACGCTGTCGATGAAGCGTCTCGTTTCAGACGAACCCTTGTGGGGTTGAAGCAATGTGCGTCTCACGAAGTGGTTTGAACCATATTGTTTCAGACGAACCCTTGTGGGGTTGAAGCTAACGCTTCGAACGCGCGAGCGCGTCCAGTGGGCCATGTTTCAGACGAACCCTTGTGGGGTTGAAGCGCTATACGGCGCGAGAATCGTGACGGTGAGTTCCAGGTTTCAGACGAACCCTTGTGGGGTTGAAGCACAGGAACCCGCCCCCGACGGTGAACGTCCCGGCGGTTTCAGACGAACCCTTGTGGGGTTGAAGCTCGATCTTGAACGCCGTCGCGAGGCCGTCGACCATGTTTCAGACGAACCCTTGTGGGGTTGAAGCCCGATTCACTCGGTCGCCGAGGTTCGATGGTTCGACTGTTTCAGACGAACCCTTGTGGGGTTGAAGCAAAGACTACGCTGCCGAGAACGGCTACGACATCTCGTTTCAGACGAACCCTTGTGGGGTTGAAGCGCCGAGTCGCTCTGGCCGGTCGGTGTCGGTGTGAACGTTTCAGACGAACCCTTGTGGGGTTGAAGCGCGGAGGATGCGCTCCATCTCGGGGACGCCGATGCGTTTCAGACGAACCCTTGTGGGGTTGAAGCACAGACAGCGGCGACCCCCAAAAAGCCACGTGTGTTGTTTCAGACGAACCTTGTGGGGTTGAAGCGCGAAGTCGAGGCCGGCGTACCACTCCAGGGCGTCGTTTCAGACGAACCTTGTGGGGTTGAAGCGACGTGGAGGACGCCGGCACGCCGGTCGAAGTCAAGTTTCAGACGAACCCTTGTGGGGTTGAAGCCACAACGATGCGCACTTCGGCGCGGGTGCAGGGAGCTAGTTTCAGACGAACCTTGTGGGGTTGAAGCAACCTCTCGCACTCTATCCTCGCGACGCCGAACGTCGTTTCAGACGAACCTTGTGGGGTTGAAGCACCGCGAACGTGACGACGCCGACCGAGACGACCGTCGAGTTTCAGACGAACCCTTGTGGGGTTGAAGCCGGAATACGCGACGGCGTCCGAACGTCCCCGAGAGTTTCAGACGAACCCTTGTGGGGTTGAAGCGTGACACGGCCGTTGTTCGCGAGCTCGACAAGGAGTGTTTCAGACGAACCTTGTGGGGTTGAAGCACCAGACGAGGCCAGTTCGGGCGGCCAACCGGCGGCGTTTCAGACGAATCCTTGTAGCGTTGAAGCGCCATGTTGAGCGTCCTCTCGCCCATCAGGACGGTCGTTTCAGAAGAGCCCTTGTGGGGTTAAAGTCTCGATCCGATTACGCTCGCATCGGAGTGAGCAGCCCCAGTTTCAGACGACCCGTTGTGAGGTTGAAGGGACCTGGCGGCGCTGACGCCGAACGACCTGATACTGTTTCAGACGAACCCCTGTGGTGTTGAAGCATCCCGGTGATGCTCGGTATACTCATCTCCGTGGCTAATTTCAGACGACCCGCTGTGGGGTTGAAGCCAGTTGTTCGGGACGTTGAGTCCGAAATGGGACATCGTTTCAGGCGAATTCTTGTGGAGTTGAAGTCTCATCCTCGGGGAGCGCGCCGAGACTATCTTCGGGTTTCAGACGAACTCTTGTGATTGAAACGTCACGAGAGACGAGAGGTCCTCGATGGCCTGCTAGGTTTCAGTCGAACCGTTGTTGAAGATTACGCGCTTGATGACCGGTCTTATCATGTCGTTTCAGCTGTCCCTTGTGGGGTCAACGCTGACCACTACCGATTCTCAACTCATCGGTAAATTTTAACTTCCTCGGACTGAAGCCTTCGTAAGAGCATTTATTAGAGAGACCCGTGAGCCATGAAATTCGACCCAAGTGAACTGTCTGGTGATACAGACGAGATTATCTCGTTGTTCATCGATTATATCACACGGACAGATGAGGAGATTGAAGACGAGAAAGACCGCGGTCAGCGGAAGACACAGGTCAAAATCTTCCTCGCGAACAACCATGGTTTTGAATTGGGTTCACTAACCGACGAGATTGAATACCTCGCCCAGACAGAGGGTCTTTCCGAGTACATTCAGCGGTATATTACTGAGCACAATTTTCACGAGGACCGCCTCGGTGACGATGTCTCGTACGTCGAAATCGACACACCGAAACGAGCTCGCACGGACCAGTTTGTCTTCATCGACGATGGCGATTACCTCCGAGTCATTACTGCGGAACGTCGGAAGTGGACGGAAAAAACTGTTGAGAAGCTCATCCAGTATCTCCCGTCTCTAGAGCGAGTCTTCCTCACGCCGTCTGATCTGGAAGATATCGTTTCGGATTTGTACGGAACGTCAGTTGCGGGATTCACAGCGAAGTATCACTCGTACAAGACGGACAAACGGGCCAGTATTCGCTTCCATGGTGGGACGGACGAAGACCTCGAAAAAGTCGAGAACGTCTTCGACGCGAAGCCGACGAGGTTGGAATTCAACCAACGAAATAGTCCGGAGGCGGCTGTTCGGAGTTCGGTCGCACAAGAGGGTCACTTCACGTTCTCCAGCGTCCGCCCTGGTTCGGAAGATCGTGGTGCGCAGACGCTCGAAGAACTCTCGAAAGGCTTTGAAGCGCACGACGAGCAGAATTACAAGGTTGAGCACAGACCGGTCCGAGAGACGTTCAAAAACGGGCTCACAATCGAGGGGGGAACCACGCTCAGACTGATCGACGATTCGGAGGACTACTCGCTGGAACAAGATACTGCGGACTTCCTTGAGGAGCGTATTCTCGACCACAAACGGAGGTACGAATATTCCGTCTGGGAGCACGGGAATTACTTCGTCTTCGACAAAGACACCGGTGAACCGTTCGAGATCACGGTTGAAGATGAAGACATCCATCTCCACGCAAAAGAGACTACCACGTCCACTACATTCCGAAACTTCTGTAGCTTAGTCTTCGAAGAGTTCGACTCAACATATTCTCTGGAAAAGAACTCTCGGAGGCTGAAGGCGTAAGATGACCGAACAGTGGGTCAAACAACAGCGTGAGGTCGATTCCTACAACCTCTTTTTCAGCTCTTTCGATGGGCTCTCGGGTCACGAAGCCCTGTCAGATTTAGGCTACCGGCTTGTCGGGAATTTCGTCACAGTCGCCGATTCTCGCCGGCAAATCGAAACCGAACCCGACTTCGTGCTGTTCGATGGTGAAACCGCTCTCCTGATAGAGATTAAGTCTGGGACGAATATCAACACCCGAGATATTCAGCAGATGGAGCGGTGTAACGAACTCAGCTACGAGAGTGTCGTTGATTTCCTTCGCGATGCCGAGTTTGAGGCACAGTTAGATCCGAACGAACTGAGTAGCGTTGAACCAGTTATCGTCTACTATTCTGACTTCCTTGATGAGTGTCGAACCTCCCCTGGTTGCTTGGATGCACTAAACGAACTAAGTCAGTACTGTACTGTCCTTTCTCAAGGAAAAGGAGAGGTACTCAAAATTGAGGAGGGTGGATTTGAGAATAGTGAGCTTGACTCGCTTCTTCGCGAAGGCATCCAACTCCCGAAGTTGGTTGATAAGAAGATATACTTGACTGAGAACGCGAACCGAGAGATACTTGCGTATTCTATTGCGCACGACCTTGTGCTGAATAATCTGGGGAAGAATGACCGAATTTCAATCTCACCGTCGGATGTCATGGAACGCTACCGTCACAGGGAGATTCCACTCGAGAAAGTTCGGGATGCATTACGATTTTTAGAGAAGATTGGCGGCTGTCGTCAGAACGCTGATGGGGAGTTTGTGTTCGGGACTCATCACCTCGGAAACCTATTGCAGGTCCAAGCAAAACTGGAACAGACTCGAGTGAAAGATTATCTTGATGGCGAAGAGGCAAACCAGATGAGTCTAGGAGAGTTTGCTCAAGCGACAGAGACGAATGGTGGGTCAGAAAACTAGTACCACACTACGACATTTTCACTTTGTCTTGTTCTTTCTCATCAGAGAAGCACTCACGAGCTCTCGACTAACATCGTCTTCCAACTCTGCTGTCGCCCTTGGTTCTCAATTCTCTTCGACCCCCCGGGGGTTGGATGAATTGGGGGTCGACGGAAACACTCATCAGAATTCAGTACACACGGTTCTTCACACCCGCAGATTCGGGTGGGTTTCAGACGAACCCTTGTGGTGTTGAAGCATAGGTGTGTGGTATCGTATGGCGTTGCCACTCATGGTTTCAGACGAACCCTTGTGGTGTTGAAGCCCCGGGTTTGGCCGGGCGGCCGTCCTCGAGGCGACGCGTTTCAGACGAACCCTTGTGGCGTTGAAGCAACGAGCACGTGGCGGCCGCGATAACGAACGAAGAGGTTTCAGATGAACCCTTGTGGTGTTGAAGCCCGAACGCTTGGACCGGAGACAAGTCGACTTCCGCAATTTTAGACGGACCCTCGTGGGATTGAAGATTCTTGAGCGCCGAGTAGCCTTCTGCGCGTATCGAACGTTTCAGACGAACCGTTGTGGTGTTGAAGCATGCTCGACATCCGCCGTGCAGGATGGGAGAATGGGTTTCAGACGAACTCTTGTGGTGTTGAAGCGAGCTGACGCATCGGCACCGCGCCTGACCGGAACGGTTTCAGACGAATCCTTGTGGTGTTGAAGCCCGAACGCTTGGACCGGAGACAAGTCGACTTCCGCAGTTTCAGACGAGCCCTTGTGTAGTTGAAGCATCGTTATCGTGCTGGTGGTCGTCATTGGGTACTTGGTTTCAGACGAACCCATATGGGTTGAAGTGAGTAGGTCACGGAACCGCCGGATGTCGTCGCGGCGTGTTTCAGATGACCCGTTGTGGGGTTGAAGCATTCCGGTGATGGTTGGTGTACTCATCTTCGTGACTATTTTCAGACGAGTTCTTGTGGGGTTGAAGTGCGGAGGAGGACGGCATCCTCGGAGACATGGACAGTTTCAGACGACCCGTTGTGGGGTTGAAGCCGCACGGTCGAAACGTTTGATCCCGAAAAGCAGGAGTTTCAGACGACCCATTGTGGCCTTGAAGTGACCCGTTCCCGACCACGCGGGAGGATGCGAAGGCGTTTCAGACGAACCGTTGTGGTGTTGAAGCGCAGCGATCAGCCTCGCGACCGCGTCGGCGTGCAGTTTCAGACGACTCGTGAGGTTGAATCCCTACCGAAGTCTCCTACACAGACCTACGTTTTGCTTCTTTGCACAGACATCTCCATCTACTCTACTGCGAGAAAAGATATTTGTGTGAGAAACATGATGTGTTCTCTGAATCAATGAAATGTAAACCCAAAGTCAGTAGCGTGCGAGCGTAGGAGATGCGACTGTTAACTCGACTCCGCGCTCGGAGCGACGCAGCCTACGATAACGCGTATCACCACAAACTTCGGGGACGAATTTGGCGTGCCTTACGAGGCACCAAATACGACGAGTATCACGATGCAGATCGTCCAGTTGGGTTCAGTTACAGCAATCCGTTCCCTCCATACGATATGGAAGAAGGTGACGAGCGAACCTTGCTCGTCGCCGCCCCCCAGGAAGACCTCCTCGCAGAGGTGGCTGAGGACTTCATCACGGACCGTGAACTGAACATCGGGGAGATGCCGTTCCACATCGACGAGATGACCAGTATCTCACCAGACGTCGGTGAACCTGGAACATCGGGAACGATCGAGTCTGGAACGGGACTTCTCGTGCGAATTCCACCGTGGCGTGCAGACGACTACGGCATCGAAAAAGAGGGTGAGCAGGCAATCTTCTGGCGACCAAAACACTCGATGGAGCCGCTGAAAGTGCAACTCGAGAACAATCTAGACAAGAAGCACAACCTGTTCTGCCCAGAGTACCTCCCTGGCCCGTCGGACACGGAGTACGACCTGTTCGACTCCTACGAGTTGATCAAGACGTTCGCCATCCCGGTCACCGTCTCACAAGGTGAAGAGTTCACGTACGTCCTGAGTAAGTGGAAGTTCGGATACACCGTTCGCGACGACGACCACCGACGCCACCTCAATCTCGCGCTCGATACTGGATTAGGTGAAAAGAACGCGCTTGGCCTTGGCTTCATCAACATCTCCGACCATGGCAAGTGAGGAAGCAACGACGGCGGTAAGCCGGTTCCAGAACCGAATCCCAGCGTCACTATACGAGGTTGCGTGGCAGTACTCGCTGTTCGACTGGTATGCTGCGTCGCAGTCCTCTGCAATCGACTGGGACCTTGCACCTGAGCACCTCGCCTACCTGACGCCACGCGCTAAGAGTGGACTCTTCGGTAAAGACGACAGCCTCGTCGTCGTGTACGCTGACTTGTCTGATCCGACCTCACCGACGCTTCGGTCTGACGAAGACGGAGGTCCGGTCGAAATTCGGACCTACACCGCGCCTGAGCGTTTTCGAGTCGGTCACTCGTACCCAGAAAAGAAGACGAGTAATATGACCGATTATTCGATTACGACTCACAAGAATGCGGATGCACACCATATAGCTGGACTTCGCGACGACGGGTGGGGAACGAATAACATCCAAGATCGGTTCACTACGTGGGCGCAAAGCGAGTACGCTGAGCAGGTCCGAGATGAAGCTACTGACGAGGATGCGGCCGTCCTCGAAGCGCTCGGTGCCATCGGTGACGATGAGGAACTGATGGACCACCTCGCGGACTCGTTCCTCAATCTCGTTGAGAGCGAAGACGAAGAGATTGATGCGCTCATTACCGTCGCTGTCCGCCTCCCGGAAGAGAAGGAGTATAAACTACCTGGCGAAGTCGGAGTCCTCAACGACGTGATGCGTGCAAAGAAGGCATCACGCTTAGAGAACATCTCTGTCGATGATGCGAGTGGTGCCGGTACTGGTTACGTTACTGGGAATGACGGTACCGTGACCGGTGGTTCTCCTGGCTTGTTCGGCATGAACGGGAAACTCCAGCGGGAGCACATCCCGAACCTCGACCCACATGGGACCGACGCGTGGCGTGGACGTCCACTCGAATTCGACACCGCTGCGGCTATCGCAGCAGCTAACTCACTATTTGAAGACTTCTTCCGCGGTCTCGGCCAGAACCGGCGGTTGTACGTGCTGCCGTATCTCGCTGCTCGTCGTGACGAACTCACTCCAGAGATGTTCACATGGTTCCACGAGCGCGTCTACGAGCGACTACAATCAGCCGAGACGGGTAGTGAGGGTGACTTCGATGACGTCGTAGACCAACTCTTTGCCGACGCGAACCGCGTCGACAACACAGGAGTCTCAAAAGCGTCCAACAGTCAGAGCCCTTTCGAAAACGACTCCAAGACAGACGCAACAGACGTCTGGGACCACGTTCGGTTTGCTGTCGTCCACCAGGTGACGGGGAATCCGGACCGGGTCTTCTTCGGTACGCTAGACGGAGTCGAACCGGTTGTCGAACTGGACAACGCACATAGCCGAGTTGTCGGCTCAGAAGCGTTCGTGGATGACGGAATCTTCCACAACAACCCCACCCCAGATTCCAGCCCATTGCTAGGGACTGAGACCAATCGCACTCGGTACATGCTTTACGGTGGGTACTTCCAGCGGACAACTGAACCAACCCGAACCAGCCGCAAGGCGAGTGAAACTCCCGGTGCAGGGGATATCGACGACAGTCGGATGAGTCGAGTCCGAAACTTACTGACAGACTCAAAAATCGACGCTCACGAACTGTTGGTGCAGTATATCCACCAACTCGTCCAAGATCAACGTGAGCAATTCGGTAGTGGCGACGACTACATTCCGTTCCCCAAACGGAGCGTCGTCGAACAGTATGTACAGCTCCGCGCACTCACCTCCGTGGGTGCACTAGATACCAAGAACACGTTCTCGTTCACATCCACACCCATGACCAACCAGACCACAGACCGTAACGCTCGCCTCGACTCGTTCATCGAGAGTCACGATGCCCTAAACGATGACCCCGAAGTCGCAGTATTCACTCTCGGAGGTTTAGTTGGCCGAACATCGGCCTACCAAAGCTACAAGGAGGTTTCTTCGACCCTCATTCGCCGCTACCCAGTAGATTACCTGACCAAGCAAACGGTGAAAGAGGTCACGAAAGAAGTCCTCCAGATGAACAACTCCTACGCGGAGGCTGACGGCGAGCGATCCTACTGGACCGACAGCCGGTACACAGAGCGACTAACAGAGACGATGCTCACCGTTGACCCCACGGATTGGAGTCTGAGCGAAGCCGAACTCCAGTGGCTCTACAGCCTGGGTATCGCCTACGGCCTGAGCGACCAGAGTATGCAAACCGACGAGGATAGTGACGAAACCGAAGCCGAAGCCACCCCCAACCAATGAGTTCAGAAACGACAGCCGACATCGATGGAACCGACAGCGTGACCAACCGTTCGGAGATCGTCTTTGCGTACGACGCAGAAGACACCAACCCGAACGGAAATCCACTCTCAGCTAACGATAAACCTCGAATCGACGAGACTACTGGTGCCGCCGTCGTAACTGATGTCCGCCTCAAGCGATACCTTCGGGACCAGCTCGACGATGACGGGTACGGTATCTACATCCAGAATCCATCGAAGAGTGACTCTGACTCGGTCCTCGATCGAGATGCTCTGTTCTCAGCAGTCACCGGACAAGACAAGGATGAACTCGGTGAAATGACTGGAAGCGAGGCAGCCGATGCCTTCCTAATGAACGCTATCGACGTTCGATACTTCGGTGCCACCGGTTCGTTCAGCAAGAAATTTAGAGACGTACTGGGTGAGGGGTTCCCAGGACAATTTATTGGACCTGTCCAGTTCAGCCACGCACGAAGTCTGAATACGGTAGTCCAGAAGAGCGAGACGAAACAACTCTCGACAGTCGTCTCGAGCGGGGGTGATGCCCAGCAAGGAACATTCGCTACCGACAACCGCCTACAGTACGCGTTTATCCCGTTCCACGGTATTGTCAACGAGGTCGGTGCCGATGACACCCGACTGAGTCAGACCGACGTTGAGCGACTTGATACGCTGCTATGGCGTGCTGTGAAGAACCAAACGCTCACTCGGTCGAAGATGGGTCATCAACCACGTTTCTACCTCCGTGTCGAGTACGACACCGACGCGTTCCACATCGGCACTCTCGACGATGGTTTGGAACTCACACAGGACTTATCTGACACAGAACTGCGCAACATCACCGATGTCGTCCTCGGTATCGACGGACTGTTAGCTGACCTCGAGGCGTATCGTGACCATATCGCCTCTGTATCGGTTACTGCTGATCGTCACCTCACGGTCGAAGCTGCCGGTGAGACTGGTGGACCAGATCACCTCGTCAAGGCGCTCGAAGATGCTGTTGGCGCTGAGGCAGTTACTGAGGTCGACCCATACGCCTAATGGTGACAACAGAGTTGGATGTCGCCGGCAGGGCGTGTCTCTCGTTTACGGTCTCTGGACCGTGGGCACACTTCCGTCGAATCGACACCACGACCGAGAAACTCACCTACCGGGTGATTCCACGGACGACCGTTGCCGGACTCGTCGCAGCGGTGCTTGGGGAGCCACGCGACTCCTACTATGAGACGTTTTCCCGATCGAATTCGGCAATCGCCATCTCGCCAGAGTGTACGCTAGAGACTCAGTCAATTCCCCAACTCACGCTCCCTGCGGCAGATGGCCACATCAAAACCGCAAAGGGCCTTTCTGGAAAGTCTGTTATCGATCCTGCAGAGATTGCTAAGGAACGGAAGCGTCGAACCTTTGAGTATGTCGTCGATGCAGCCTATCGAATCGATGTTATTCTTGAGGATGGTGAGACGTTTGACCGCCTCCGAGAGTTCCTCGAAACAGGTCGGTCTACTTATGGCCCATTCCTCGGGAAGACGGAGTGTCTCGCCACAATTTCCGATGTCTCTCACACGATAGTGGAAGAAGACGGTGATGACGAGGCAGTTAGTTCTACTGTACCTGAGGAGTATGTCGTTCCCGAACCAGGGACACCACTTCGAATGGAGCGGTCTCCTGCGTATATGGCTGCCGACGAGACAGGACGAAAGACCACAGGGTTCGTTTCCTACGGCTATACACCCGGTGGAGAGTCGCTTCGAGCACCTGGTGCCCCGGTGATGACTGTAGAAGACCGGTCTGTCTGCTTCTTGTGACTGACCAGAGTCCCCTCTCAGGATATCTCGCCCGACCCGGTCAGTCACTAGAAAAACATCTTTCGGGGGTAGATACTGCAGGAGCGACGCTCATTGACGATGGCGGCCAAACGGCATTTGGTGACAACTGGAGCGAGGTCATGCGGACTCTCGCATGGACTCACGATATCGGTAAGCTTACTGAATACTTCCAAACCTATGTTCGAACAGGCTCTCGCGCAGATGCCCCCAAAGCCGAGTTGACCTATCACGGACGGTTTGGTGGGTTCGTAACGTTGCTCGCACTCGCAGCCCAAGGTATGTCAAAGGAGACGGCCGCTGCGGGATTTTTTGCGGTTACAAAGCACCACTCAGTACTGCCGAATATGCGGTCCACTATCAACGAGTATGGGGGGACCAACCGACAGCACATCACCGACCGCTACGACAACGCTCAAAGGCAACTCGAAAATGTCGATTCGACAGCGAGCGAAGCAGCAGACGTGGTTCTCAAACGAGCGACGGGAGGTACCTTCGGATGGTTTGATTTCACTACCCAAGGGCTTGAAACTGTGCGAGCAGCTCTTACTGATATTCGACAGAGTGGATTTACTGAGTCGTTCTATGGATGTACATTACGAGCTTGGGCAACCCTTGTTGCCGCTGACAAAAGCGATGCGAGTCGTTTGGCTGACGCTAGCTCTTTTAGCGAGATACGCCGTCCCGACAGTCGGGCACTTGATGGAATGGTTCGTGGCCTCTCTAAAACCACACTCGACGACGGGAGTACTGCGGCTACGTACCTCGAGACACCGAACAAGCGTCTACCTGGCCGAGATACAAGTCTCGAACAGCGACTAGCTGCGCTTCGTACTGCTTCGAATGAGCGGGCCAAGTTGGCACTCCAGAATCACCATGCAGCCGGTGATCGCGTCTTCGAGATCACACTTCCGACTGGGTTTGGGAAAACCTATTCCGGTCTTCGAGCAGCGCTCTCACTTGCGGATAAACTCGACAGTCGAGTCGTGTACTCGCTCCCTTATACCTCGATTATCGACCAAGTCGACAAGGAGATCCAAGACGTGTTTGGTCTTTCTCCACTCGATCCCGAGTACACTATCCATCACCATCTAGCGGATACACGAACGATTCTTGAGTCTCCGAGTAGTGGGAGAGAGACGCTACACGCAGAGTCTTGGCGCTCTGGGCTCATTTTGACGACGTTCACCCAATTATTCGAGAGTGTGGCGGGACCACAGAACGTCCAGTCGATGAAACTCCCAGCACTGCAAGACAGCGTTATTCTCATCGACGAACCACAAGCACTATCGCTTGACTGGTGGGCGCTTCTTGGACGATTGACCGAATATCTATCTGACGAGTACAACGCAACGATAGTATTCATGACCGCCACACAGCCTCGGATTCTTGAACATCTGGACGGCCCGGATCCAAAACCATTAGTTAATCTACAAGACGACTGCGCTGCCCTCCTCACCGACGCTCCACGCGTCACATTCCAACTCCACGAGAGCCTTCAGCAACATCTTGATACCAATAAAACTGAACCGTTGTCGTTAGCGGATGCAGCCGATGAACTTGATGACGCTGTTGGCGAATCAACGAATCTACTCTCTATTGTGAATACTGTGGGGTGTGCCGCAGAACTCTCCGAGCATCTTACTGAAGACCGATTAGCACTCGGCGAAAAACTGCTCACGTATCTGCAGTCCACCAACGGCCAGTTCGATGCGGAGAGTTATCTGGCGTACCTGGCTGAGCATTACCCCGACACAAGCAGTCTTGTTGTCTCACTCACGACTCGGCTACGACCGATTGACAGACAGGCACTACTTCAGTGTCTTAGCCGCATCCTCGATACAGAGACAGAGACGCCCTTCGACAACATACCCACGATAACCGTATCTACACAGTTGATCGAGGCTGGTGTCGACATCAGCTTCGACCGACTGTATCGTGATTACGGGCCAATTCCAGCGATCGTACAAGCAGCAGGACGATGTAACAGACGCTTCGGTGGACCAGCGGCATCCGTAACGATTTGGCGACTCGATAGCCCGAACGGCGCTGACTACATCCCGAGTCAACTCATCTACGGACAGCGGTCACTACTACGCCCAACGAGAACAGCGCTCGCTGAGCTTCGTGGTCATAGTGCGCAGACGACGCTATCGGAATCACAGATGCTCACACTTGGTGTCGAAACGTACTACGAAAATCTGCACAACCAGCGACGAACCGCAGAAAGAGGAGATGGACTGGCTACCGCGTTTGACCAAGCAGAGGGAGAGAAACTACGCAACGCCTCGGTTGTTAGTCAAGATTTCGCCACGCAAGATGTGTTCGTCTTGGTCACCGATGATGACGTCACCACTCACGAATCGTATGAACAAAACCGTGCCAGCCAAAATTGGGTACGCGCGAAAGATGATTTTCAGCAACTCAAGTCCACGCTTGTCTCTGTCCCAGTAAAAGAGGAATCGCAAGGTGACCAACCGCTCGTCGTTAAGGTCGGTGACTACTCTGAGGACTACGATATCAAATCAGGTCTTGGTGTCATCCTTGATGGATTTAGTGGAGACCTCGAAGTGTAAGCTGATGGCTCAGATTCGCGATATTCGTATAGAACTGGTGGCAGCCTCTCAGTACAACTAGTGGTCTGGTTCTGTCGTGAGCCTTTGAGGAGACGTTGGAAGAGACAGTTGAACACCCGAATCTGAAGCGAAAAGTGAGCTACCAGTACCTCCTCAGGTTAGAGGCATACAAGCTGAAGAAGCACCTCGTCGCGGGCGAACCGTACGAACCGTTTGAGCGGTGGTGGTGATGTACGTCGTTCTCGTGTACGACATGGAAGCAGATCGTACTCAGAAGATGCTTCGTCTTGCGCGGCGATACCTCACCCATGTTCAAAATTCAGTACTTGAGGGAGAGATCTCGGCCGGCGACCTTCAAGAACTCCGTGGCCGGATCGAAGACTTGCTAAAAGACGGGGAATCGGTCGTCTTGTACGAATTGTCTTCGGACTCATTACTTAACCGGACAGTGTACGGCCAGGACCCGACTGAAGATTCTCGGTTTATCTGAAGGTAGTTTCCATCGACCCCCGGGGGTTCAGGGGTGATTGGAGGTCGACGGAAATTCTATGTATTAGGCAGCCATTTTGGGGTCTGAGGCCCCTGAATTGGGTATGGTTTCAGACGAACCCTTGTGGTGTTGAAGATCTGGGCAGACCTCCTCGCACACAGGTCGGGTTCGCGTTTCAGACGAACCCTTGTGGTGTTGAAGAGACGCTGTTCGGAGTGCCTCTGCGGTCGTCGACGCGTTTCAGACGAACCCTTGTGGTGTTGAAGAGACGGTGGATGGATAGCGAGCACAAAATCAGTCCGGGTTTCAGACGAACCCTTGTGGTGTTGAAGAGACAACGTCGCCATCCTCGACGGCGTCTGCCCGCTCGTTTCAGACGAACCCTTGTGGTGTTGAAGAGCGTTCTTGAAGTCGCGAGCTGTGGACGACGAGTTCGTTTCAGACGAACCCTTGTGGTGTTGAAGACGGAGGCCACACCACTGAGTGCCGGGCCGACGACTGGTTTCAGACGAACCCTTGTGGTGTTGAAGAGTCGCCTACCAGAAGCCCAAGACGTCGAAGCGTTTGTTTCAGACGAACCCTTGTGGTGTTGAAGAGAAACCGAGCAGCGCACCATCACCCGAGACGAACTGTTTCAGACGAACCCTTGTGGTGTTGAAGAGTGCTCTGGGGAGTCTGGACGTTCGGGACACTCAAGTTTCAGACGAACCCTTGTGGTGTTGAAGAGTGTTCAGGCGAAGCAGGTTCTGGAACGCGTCAAGTTTCAGACGAACCCTTGTGGTGTTGAAGAGTCTCGACGTTGTCGTAGGTCCGGTTGATGTATCGGAGTTTCAGACGAACCCTTGTGGTGTTGAAGCAGCACGTGCCGCAGCACGAACATGAGGAACGCGAGCGTTTCAGACGAACCCTTGTGGTGTTGAAGCAGGATATCCCGGCCGCCGAGGGTAAACTGTGAATCGTTTCAGACGAACTCCTGTAAGATTACACTCGGTTGACGAACTAGAACTATCTCTTAGAGGACGAGACGGGTAAAGCGTATTTTCTATGTAGTCAATGCGTCCTCAGACCCATCACCAAACGAACAGTATCCTTTGGGCCACCTATATTTCCAACCTAGTAGATATATGTTCAAGCGTCTCGTAGAGCCAAGTATGCCCGACGAAGATCAGAACGACTCCCGAAATTCGATGACCCGTGGTGAGCGAATCCGCGCCGCCGCCCGAACGCTCCAAACGCCTCGGACTGCGTCGTGGGTCGCGAACGAGACAGAGACCTCCGTCAAAACGGCACAGAAGTACCTCGACCAACTCGTCGAGGACAACGTCCTCCGGAAGATCGAACAGGGGGATCAGACACTCTACTGCGTTGACCAGCTGATGGCGACCTACCGAGAGGTCGCAGCACTCCAGCGAGAACACAGCCGCGAGGAGTTGACGGATGCTCTTGATTCGATGCGGAGCAAGATTACGGACTGGAAGCAGTCATACGACGTCGAGACACCAGGAGAGCTTCGAGCAAGTATCGCAGACGCCGACGATGACGACGATGTTGAGACACGTCGCGAAGTCGCTAGTGAATGGGAACACCTTGCTGACCGTATCTCTATCGTCCGGGCGGCGCTCACCGAGTACGACTGGGCGACCAAGCGAGATTCCATCTCCGCGTGACGAAATGGGGTTATCAGGAACTATCGACAGTTCGGTCTACGAAGGGTTGAAAGACGTCCTGCAGCGACATCCTGCGATCACGTCAGTAGCTTACGAACCGAATAGTATCGTCAAGAAGTTCATCCAAGCACAGGTCGACCCCAATCGGGTTGTGCCGACGACTGGTCCAAAGCCACCGACACTCGACGTTGAGTGGCGGTTCGTTGGGGACGACCCGGCGTTTCGGGTACATTACGCAGACCCGAATACTGGATTCAACTGTGGGTGGCATCGCGACGACGATCACCCTGAACTCGGAGCAGTTCACTTCCAGCATTATGTTCCGGAGCTGGGAGAGACCAACCACGAGCCTGCACAGTTTGAGAAGCAGATTCCGACAGAGATACTCTGGGCTATTCTGGATCAGTTGTTTCAGGAACGACTTCCAGAGCTCACAATGGAGTAATTAGAGCTGGAAGACGAGCGAAACCACGGCGATGACCACTGAACTATCGAGCTACAAGATCAGGTACAGACCGACTCGAGAGACGTTCAAAAGCGGATTCACGATCGAGGGTGGAACTACGCTCAGGCTGAGTAATAACTCGAGGGACGACAACCAGAAACGAGATACCGCGGACTGCCTCGCGGAGCGCATCCTTGACCACGAACGAAGGTACGAGTATTCTGTCTGGGAACACGGGAACTACGTCGTCTTTGACAAAGACACCGGCGAACCGTTCGAGATCACGGTTGAGGTTGAAGATATCTATCTCCATGCAAAAGCAACGACCACGTCTACGACGTTCCGCAACTTCTGTAGTTTAGTGTTCGAAGCGTTCGACTCGGCCTATGCTCTGCAAAAGAACTCTCGAAGGCTGAGGTCGTGAGATGGCTGCTGTCTGTTAGATTGGGTACCCTGATCTGCCGTTGGACTCCCGGCCCCAGACATTTGTTCACCTATGCTCAATGGAAATATTGGGAAGCCTTTTTTACTGCAATTCTACAACTAACGGCCGTCATGAGTAGTGTGAATCGGTCTAATTTCGTTGTTGACGAGGTTACTCCACATAACATCTGGTTGAAGATGGAGGGCCAGTCAGCCATCTCTGTCGCTGTTGAGCGGACCGATAGCGCTTACTCAAACCAATTGGCAGAGTCGATTGAAGACCTGGAAGAAGGCGATAGGATCGAAGCTCAATTAGAGAGCAAAGATAAGCTGAACACTGTCTGGCGTTTTGACGACATCTCTGAGGAAAGACAACTCACTCCATAATCTTCGACAGCAACTGAGTGACAGGCCCGCTACCAGCTGTCTTCTCTACGTCGTCTGACTGTTGTTGTGGCTGATATGCCGTTAAGAAGTCTACCAGCAGGTATTCGATGAACTCTTCTTCATATTCTTCGGTCAGTTCCCAGAACAGGTAGCTCGTTACTGCAGTTCCAAGAATAAGTAACGGAGTGGGATTCCACAATTCCTCAATAACTGGTGTCCACGGAGTGACACCGACAATTCCATAGATTGGATTGAGAACGCCACTCAGGAGTTGGCCAAGCCAACTCACAGTTAGCAGAACAGTTATGAAATAAAACGCAATCCAGAGTCCTCGATGGAAGTTCCGTATCGCTTGAAAACGGAGTGCCCTTGGCGATGTCTCAAGTCGTTCGAGGTCGCTCGAAATCAGATGCAGTAAATCGCTATAGAAGTCTCCGCGATTCTCATCAATGTCGTTCAATTGGTACCGTTCAATACAGATCTTCCAGACACGAGATGTGAGATGAATGTTGCCTAGTAGAGGTCGGTCTCTCTTGATTCGAATTAACAGCAAGGCTTCAACGTGTGCTCTGAGAAACCGAGCGACTCCACGTCGTATGGTAGACCGTATAGAGCCACTCAGGATGCCCTCATCATCTATCTCTTCTGTGAACTCTCTTTCAAGATCTGCTTCGATATCTTCGATGGTCCTCGACTGTCCTCCGATCCAGGTATAGATATCGTGTAAGCGGGGATATCGTGTCGGATAGTTATCAAAGTCCAATTCGGATGGGGAGAATTTGCCCTCGAACGACTGAATATAGATGATTGTGTTCTTGAATGATTCCCGTTTGCCGATTGCTCTCGCAGAGTAACTCTGGAGAAGATGGCCGACAGAGAATCCTACAATGAACAATAGGAGGATGCCGTTTACTGGAGCAGACAATATCTCAGAGAACCGGTCTGCAGGTAACAGTACAGAAACTCCTGCAAGAAAGATTGCACCAGGTATGAAGTTCCCGAGGAGATCGAAAACCGTGAGATCGCTAAACAGTCTGCCAATCGGCATGTTTACTGCGATTATATTTGTACAGTCTATTAATACTGTCTGGTGGCTAGAATCACAACCCCCACATACCGCCGCCCGTTCGTCTCCCCTCGCGCTTCTACCAAGTTGTAATCGGCCAACTTCTGCAGGTCACGCCGAAGCGACCGCGCCGCTCGTTCTTCACCCGATTCCTCGATATAGAGCGGCCGCAACTCACCCATCTTCAGCGGCCCGTGCTCACGAACGAGCTCCAACAGCGTCGCTTCGTGAATCTTCAACTGACTCGTCGTCTTCTGGCGTAACTCCCCACGCGCCAACGGAACTGCCTCGTCGACGACGGCCGACGTGATCACGTCATCACCGGCCAACTTCGCGGCTCGATAGAGCGACCGAATCGACACGCGAGCATCACCGGCGGCGTGGTCGGCGATTCGTTCGAGGATCTCCGTCGGCACGTCGTACTGCAGTCCCTCGCGAACTCGCGCATCGAGAATCTCGACCAGCTCCGAGACGCGGTAGGGTTCACAGTAAATCCGAACGCCCGAGCGGAACCGCGAGTGAACCCGTTCGTCCATCGAGGCGAACAGCTCTTCTTCGCGGTTCGTGATCAACACGAGCGTCAACTCTGGAATCGCATCCAGACTGTACAGCAAGTCCGTCTCGTCCAGGCGGTCGACTTCGTCGAGGATGACGACGTACGGTTTGTCGATGGACTCCCGAAGCCGGGTCAGGAGCATGTCATGGGCCGTCGAGTGTCGGTGGAGGTCCCACACCTTCCCGACCTCCGAGAGAATGTCGTAGAGGACGACCCACGGCCGGTGGTCGTCCCAGCAGTTGACGTACTTCGTGACGACGTCGGCCTCAGTTTGGAGCTGCGCGAGTCCGAACCGCGCGGTTGTCGTTTTCCCCACGCCGGAGGGTCCGGTGACGATGGTGTTCGAGCCCGACTTACCGTCGAGAATGGGTGAGAGAGCCGTCGAGAGGAGATTTAACTCGTGGTTCCGGTGGACGAGATCGGCGGGCACGAAGGCGTCAACGTCGAATACTTCCTCTCGGGCGATCATTTTGCTGGAGATATCGATGTGGGGGTACTTAATCGGTGATGAGGGCTGTCCGAATTGGCCGAATCAAGTGTCTGTACACCCACAATTTCTCCCGGAACAACACGTTCGAATCGCAATTGAATCGCGGATGTGTGGGGTCGAGCCGAATCACAGTCGTTTCACGACGCAACCGAACGAACCACCATTTCGAGTCGAGAGACCCCACAACTGGCAGTAGCGACGAAAGCGAGGGTGTTCAGAACGCGTCGAACCAGCACACATAGGTGATGCGATACACCCGAAATCGGGACGCAATCGCGTTTTGAAATCCCCCGATACACCCCACTTTTGTTGGGGTGTACCGGCGATTCGGATGTTTGAGGGGATTGATTCGACTTGCTCAGGTGCCGTGTGAGCGGCGTCAAGACACGTGTTGTCGAAGCTACAAAGCCGAGAGAGGGCGCTCTAACCCACAAATCGAGGGATTGGGATTCGTTTCGAATGTGGGGCCCTCGTTTTCCCCGGCGAATTTCTACACCCTTGGTCGGGAATTATCGGGTACACCCTTGCGGGAACTTGGCGTCCATGTACACCCGTGAATTCCGGGGGTGTAGCATCCCTCAACCCGAAATCAGTGTTTGAAAAGGGTGTAGAAAATCCGACTCCAAGATCATGAACACCGATGATAGATACTGTGTCTAACGAGAGCTATGAATCAGTTCCACTGGTGGCCAGCGTAGGGAGACGATCGACCTTCCATTCAACAACTCGAACAACAACATCGGTGCTGCTG
>NZ_JPES01000050.1:0-33110 GCF_000730175.1 Haloferax sp. ATB1
AACCGCGTTCGTCCGCCGGTCCAGCGGTTCCCGCTCAAACACGTTCATCTCAACGAGGTCATCGATATTCGGGTAGACCTGAGCGTTGGTGACTTCGTGACCGTACCGCTCACTCAGCGCCCGCTTCATCTGGACGCCGTACGGAGACTCGCCCTGCTCGTTCTCGAACTCGATGACCGCCTTGACGAGTTGCTGCTGGAAGCCGGTCAGATCGAGCCACCGAACGCCACCATCTGCGACGAGTCTTACATCCTCCTCAAGGCGAGTCACTCGCCATCGCGTCGCCTTCGTCTCAGGACGGTAGCGTTCGACTTCGAGGCCATCGAACTCCACAGAGTCCCACTGCGGGTACAGACCGACAGCACGCGAAAACCAGTAGCCGACCTCTTTCCCATCGATGTCAGTTCTATTCGAGATGTTCTTCGCGTAGTAGATGCGGTCCTGTCCGGGTTCGAGGTCCTCACGAAGGAACGCGAGGAGCGTGTCGAGATTGTTGTAACTCATGATGTTAGTCCTCCCGCGCAATATCGCTCGCGCGGACGTTCGGTAGGGTACAACCGCACGGTTCGACCGTACGACTGGCGGGCCCACTTGCGGCGAAGCCCTCGATGGGCGTGGCACACGCTGGGCAGTTCGAAGACGTTGCACTAGTCGTGTCGCGGGACTTATTTCGCACCCGCGAGAGTGCTGATTTGGTCGTCATCTTGGGTGACGGCCCGTTGCTCGGGTCCTGTCTCAGCAGGAGTCCGAGCGTTTTCCGTGACCTGTAGGCCACGGGAGAGTCGTCACTACCGACAATGATAGCCGTCCAATATAAACCTTTGTAGCTATAGCTATATTCTCATTATAGCTATGGCTACAAAACTTATTTCGCAACGCTGTTATTTTAGAATAGTAATGAGTTTTTGCCTCAACGAAATGGTTGAGCGTATCTCGTGGTTCAAAGACGGAGTTGACTACGAGATCCTGTTGTTCTACGAATCCTATGATATAGGAGCGACTGCGAAGGTTGTGGCATACAACATCGACTACGGCCAGAACTACGTCAACGCTCGAATGAAAAAAATGGAACGTGCTGGCTTGTTCTCTAACGAAGACGGTGTCTATGAATTGACTGACCTCGGCCGAGAGTTCCTCGCCGGCAATGTCGGCGAAGACGATCTGCCAGAACCGTAGCGTCACTCCCAATCGACCTCCAACTGCACGAAAACCTCGCGCATCCAGTCCGGTTCGTCAGGGTCGTCACTCCGACCTTTTCGGTCGAATGCATCGATGAACGTCGCACGCTGATTCGAATCGATACCGTAGACCCAGCGCCGGCCCTCGTGATGAACGTCGAGGCGGGCCGCGTAATCCGCGTCCGAGGTGATTTCGATTCGAACTTCGACGCCACTCAGCAGCCGAAGGTTTCGGCTGGTTCCGTTCGGTCCACTACCAATCGTCGTCGACATACCCGAGCCGATGGGAATTGGATATAAACGGTTTGCAGGGTGGTGAGCGAATCATCGAAATTCGACGTTCTATTCTCTGGTTTTTGGACACTCTCGGTTCTCTTCTCTCGAATGAGTGAAAATGAGCGAATGAGCGAACCACGCTCACGTCTTGCGATTAGCTTGATGAACGAATCACTCGTTCCCACCACTATTGGCACCCAGACCAATGGGTAGAGTTATGCCATTGGTCTACGTACCAATGGTTGAGGATGGCCTCGCTGACCGACGACGACCTTGATGGTGTGAGCAGAGGGGAGAAATACCCCGACGGAACTGTGGTTCGTGTGTTCTGCATGCGAACCTCAGATGATGCATACCCATCTGGGTGGGCCTACAAGCTCCACTACGGTGCGATACAACCAGACTCTGAACGCACTCTCAAGGATGGAACGATTCGTCGGTACGATAACTCACACGAAGACACAAAAGGCCACGAACTCCACGTCGCGCCGAACCCTGACCCAGAGATCATTGAGTTCCCCGGCATCGTCGAACTCTGGAAGCGGTTCTGGAGCGAGATACCGAAATCGGAGTTCGAACTTAAGTGAGGCCATCCGAGGGAGGTCCCAATGTCAGATACTGTGCCACCGCTGCACCCGATGGAACGCGAACTACTCGAAGCCGAATCGACACTCGTCGTTACAGTAAAATCGGATCGAGAGTTCGAAGAGGACGTTACCGAGAGTCTCACCGCTCTCGCAGATGGCGACTCTGTAGACTCCACACCGACGATTTCATTCACAAGCTATGATGACCTGATGGCTACGCTAACCCCGCGAACGCTTGACCTCATCAAAGCTATCCGTCGGGAAGAACCATCCAGCATCAACGAGACGGCCCGCGTAGTCAACCGTGACGTGAAGAACGTCCACGAAGAACTCAACCGTCTCGCTCGATTGGGTGTCATCTTCTTCGAGCAAGAGGGCCAGAGTAAGCGACCAGTCGTCTGGTTTGATGAGTTAGTCATTAACCTTCCATTCGACATGGAGAACAACGACACAGCCGCAGCAGCGTCGTGAGACTACGGCTCAACGAGTCGATACCGAGTCCCACGCGTCGCCCCCTCTTGTTCGATGAGTCGGTACCGTTCGAGCGCACCTAGATAGCGGCGACGGGTCGCCTTCGATTTCGGCGCGGAGATGTGCTCTTCGTACGCTGCGTGGAGGTCCGTAGATGAGACCTCACCGTAGCGCTTGACGATGTCGTAGAGGAGTCGCTTGTGCGTCGAGAGGCGTTCGACGTTCCGCTCGTGGACTTCTCCCGCGGCACCATCAGCGACGTCATCGACGAGCCCCGGACTGAGCGCGTCGAGTTCTTGGAGGTCTGCGAGCTGGGCCGCCCGTCGAAGTTTGGTGATCGCAAGCCGCGCGTCGCCAGCTGCGCGATCTGCGATATGCTTGATTGTCGCCTCGTCGACAGCGCCGGGAACGAGACCGTGGTCGGCGCGGGCGCGGATGATATCCGCGAGTTCGTCATCACGGTACTTCTCGAGGACGACCGACGCCGCGGCGCGAACGCGTGACTCGACGCGCATGTCGAGCGTAGAGAGAAACGCGTCTTCGGAGACACAGACCATCATCGTGGTGACGTTGTCGATGTCGTAGAGCATCGCGATGAGCGAGGGATCTTCGAGGACGTCGACCTCGTCGAGGACGATAACGAACTGCTCGTTTCGGTCGTCGATTCGAGTGAGATACTCGTGAACCGGCGTCGACGCTCGGTCGAAGTCGAGTCCGAGGCCGGCGTCACGCATGAGCGTGTGGAGAACAGCGGCGTTCGTCGAGTTCGAGAGGCAGTTCACGTAGGCGGTTCGGACATCGAGAGTCGCACGTTCGAGTTCGTTCGCCACGAACCGTGCGAGGGTCGTCTTCCCCGCACCGGATGGCCCTGTGATGAGAATGTCCGACCCGGCTTCACCACCTTCGATTGGTTTCAGTAACGACGAGAGGTGCCCGATTTCGGCGTTTCGATGTTCCAGGTCAGCCGGGACGAAACTGTCCCGAAGTGCCCGTGCATCGCGTATCATGCCGGTATCATTCGTGAGACAGTGTTTTGAATAGTCGGCAAGCAGAGTGAAAGTAAATACACGTACGAAAGTCGTCAGATGGCAGAACGGTTATCAAGGATTCACTCAGTGATATTGATATGAGAAAGGGGCTGAATCATCGGTTCCACGACCTCCCGCTCGTCGATGAGGCAACGGGAATAGCCCTCTCGATGCTGATTCTGTACTGGCTTGCGCTCAGCGCCGTCATCGGAATCGGAATCGCCGTCTCAATCTTTGCTGGAATAATCGCCAAGGCGTTCCCACTACTCGGTGTTCAGTACCAAACTATCACAGACGCAATCATTTTCTCAGAAACTACTGACAAAATCGCGTTATTCGTTTTCTGGACGTCTGCTGTTGCAACGGCAATTGTCGGAGTATTCCTCGCACTCGACTACCTCACGAACGCTGTCGACACTGTCCTCAGAAAAGTCGGGATTCTCGGCGGAAACTAACCGAACGGGTGCCTGTCGGCGTAACTCGGGAAGGCGTAGACGACCCAGTTGACGAAGAGAATCACGAGCAGGCCGAGGTCGTGGAGTGCGAGCCCGGCGAGACCCGAGACACTCGGGACGCCGAAGATGACGACCAGGAGCATGGCGATGCCGAGCCCGATGAACGTCGGTGCGAGATGCGCGAATCGAATCGCCCAGACGGGCGCGTCGTCCTCCCAGTCCATCGTCACTCGCGAGTCGGTGCCGTCGAGGCAGATGTCGATGTCGGCCCACGGGTAGGCCGCGACAGCGTGGGTGAGTTCGTGGAGGGGAACCGATGGCGTCAGCAGGTTCGAGAGGCGGCTCATCGCGGCACCTCACGGGCGAAGAGCGTGATGAGGACCATGCCGTTGAATCCCAGCGCGAAGTAGATCCCGACGCGTGTGAGGACGTCAGGTGCGTTGAGGGCGATAGGCGCGGTCATGAGCCCGTTGCAGAGGAGGTTGACCATGATGAAGACGTGCGCGGCGAGTTGCTTCTCGCCGAGGTCCTCGTCGAGAGAGAACCCATCGCGAAGGTTCCCGAGACTCATTGTACCACCGTCTGGAAGAGTGCAGCGAACAACGAGACGACGAGCGTCATGAAGATGACCGTCCAGGCGATGGAGGCGATGATACCGGGAAGCAATGTCGCAGCGAACCCCGAGATGAGGACGAGAAGCGTCGCGGGGAGGACGTAGTCGCCGGTCTTGGCGTAGATTGGAATGATAACGCCCGCGACGATGAACATCGCGAGGACGCTCTCAGTACCGGGGCCGAAGGCGCTTCCGAGGCCATCAGCGACACACGAATGGACGTCCTGCTGGAACCAGCAGTCGAGTTCGCTCATGAGATACGCATCCCCCGGATGATTTGCCAGACGCCGATGTAGTTCACGAACTGAATCGGGACGCCGATGGGGCCGGCGAACCACGCAGGGAACCCGACGTTCTGGAGGGCGAGCGGAAGCATGAGGCTCCATTTCAGCGCTCCGACGATTGCGCCAGTCGCCTGTGTGGTGAACCCGAGGTAGGACTCGACTGAGCCGCCGCGGTCAGCACGGTACGACGATGCGTCTTCGGATAGCTGGTCGGCATCATCCTGGAGACCAGTCGCTTTGTCAATTCCAACGGCGTCGTTGAAACCGGACCCGGCCATGAGGCCGCCAGCGACGGCGAAGCAGATGACGAACAGCATTGGGACTGTGGACTTTCATTAGTAGGAGTTGAAGGAGGCGGCGAGCCCGAGCTAGCGCGACCGCGCCGGAGAGCCCGATGACACTCATCGGGATGTCGACCCAGCCGAGCCACGTGATGCCCGTGGCGACGGAGACGACAGCAACCGCACCGACTCTCGACAGCGTCGAGGGGAACGCGGCCGCGAGTGCGACGAGAAGGACGAGTCCGGCGAGTGTCGCCCATCGAGTATCGATAGGGACGGGCGTCCGGATCGAGGCGGTCGACGAGATGGGCTCGTCGATGGTGATCGTCTGGCTGTTCCGTTCGAGGGTGATGTTCACGACCCAGTCTTGCTCGAGTTCAGACTGGCTGAGTGGTTCCGTGCGTTGGAACGACGAAAGATTGGTTCCGTCTGACTCGAACAGCACTTCGTTCGGGTCTCCGCGCTCGTGGACAACCACATCGAAAGACGTTGTCTCGTCTTCCGGGTCGGAATACATCACACGAAGTGCCGAGATGTTTTCGTCGACGAAGGCATCCCACTGGTAGGTATCTCCCCTCGGTGCTTGCCACTGAATTGTCCCGACATCGAGCGGTGCAGTCCCGTTGACAGCGGCGATGTACGCACCGAGTTCCCGGCGATCACCATCGTCGTTCTCGATGACGAGACGGTATCGTTGGTCTTTCTCCAGTGTTGTTTTGAACACTGAGTCTGCGCCGAAGTAGTCACCAGTCACGACGCGCCATTCGATGGTTCCGTTCCGCTCGATTGGTCGCTCGATGTAGAGCACCGTCGAACTGGGTTCGAAGTCACCCGTCTGGTCGTTCAGCGTCATCTCCTGATAGACCGCATCGGTGGACTCTGGAAGGAGATAGATGTCACCCTGCTCGAACACCGACTCGATGGCGACCGTCCTGGTGACGTAACCGTCGACAGTCACCTCGATGATGTACCCGCGCTCGACCGGGACGCCGGTCAGGTCGATTGTTCCGTCGGTGGTGTTCTTCGAGAAGATGAGTTCGCCGGAGTAGAGTTTCGCAGTCACCTGCGCGGACCCTGTTATCGGTTCGCCGGTCGACACATTTCGAATGGTGAGCGTCGATGGCGAGCGAATCGTCCGAGTCGGAGATGTGACGATGTTGCCGTAGTTGTCGGTCACGCGAACGGACCACGATGCGGACCCGCCCTCCATCGTGTATGTGGTCGACGCAGTCCCGTTACTGGTGAGGACCTCAGACCCGACGACACTCCCGTCGACGAGGAACTCGGCAGTGAGTTCGTCGCCTTCGAACGCGAAGTCGGAATCGGTAAGGTTGGCAGAGAGCGTGATATCACGGGTCGATAGGGAGGTGTCGTCTGGCGGTTCGAGGTTGGTGATGGTTGGCTCGAAGTGCTGAACTTCGAAAGAGAAATTCGACGAGACGGTTTCGCCGTAGCTGTCGTCGACGGTGACGCTCCAAGTGTGGTTACCGTCCGGGAGCGACGGCGCAGTGACCGAGGCGGTGCCGTTGGTGGTCCGAGTCGTTGTGTCGACGACCGATCCGTTGACGCGCCACGTTATCGAGAGTTGATCTCCCTGAGTGGTCCCGAAGTCGTCGTCGGAGACGTCAACCGATAGAGTCGGTGTCGATGTGTGGACAACCTCGCCACCGCTCGGAGCGGACAGCCCTGCTGAGATATCTGGTGTTGAGACGGGGAAGTAGACGGCATCGCGGTCAAGCTCAACGTTTGGTGATGGTCCTGAGGTGCTGAAATCGACTCGGACGCGCAATTCATCAGATGTTGTGGAAGAAATATCGACGCTTTTGGTACCGGGAGTGGTGTAGGTGTCCGTCGTGATATTAGTCCACATCCCAGCCGAGTGTTCTTGCCATGACACTGTGGCATCGACATCTGTGAGGGCGTCGAACGTGACGCGCCCTTCATTGGCGTTGGTGACGTTGTGAATTGACGAGATGTAAGTGCCGTTGCTTACTGTTTGATTATATGCGTAGGCGACACGGTCGACGAGGAGGCCGTTTTCAGGTTGGCCTGCGTTAGCTGCGAGAGTGTACGCATCTGGGTGGGCACCTGAGTTGTGGAACGAATAGGTGTCCTGATACGTCCCGTCGAGGTAGATGTCGACCGTATTGGCTGCTGTATCGATGTTTTTGATGCTGATAGAGTGATAGTTTGATGTGACGTCGATACCGGCTATCAGCTCCCCAGCTGTGCGCTCGCCTGCATCAGACCAGTAGATCCCTTCTCCTAATTTGAAGTAGAACCCCCAGACGACAGTGCCACCGTCTGTGAAGAGAATCTCGTTGTTCGTAGAGAGGCTACTCTGTGCGTTTTTGAATTCAAACGAGTAGGAATCAGCCGATGAAACCGGGATTGTGTTACTGGCTTCTCGGCGGTTACCATCGGTATCCACCTGAACGGCGTAGCTACCATCTGCGACCGGAGAACTAACCGCAGACAAAAACGATGTGTCGCCTGTGTATTCGGTGACGTCACCGTCCTCCTCGTCACTGAACTGGGTCAAAACTTCCCCATCACTCAGTTCAACATGGGCGGCCTCTCCGTTTCCGTTGACAGTCACATTGGTCAGAGTCCCGTTTTGAAGTTCATCGTCAGTGTCGTTCTCCGATCCGACGACGAGGTCACCATCGGCGGCACTGACTGGCGCAACAGAGACGACCAGGAAGCTCGCGAACAGCGCGAACAAGACGATACTGAGCCGCCTCACAGTCGGCCCCTCCGGTACTGTGCGACCTGTTGTTTCTCTCGCGTCACGCCAGCGATGGCCGCGTACACAAGGTAGTCGACAATGAATATCGGGACGATGAGGAAGTAGCTCAGCGTCTCTAAGTTCTGGATCGGACCCCAGACCCACGTGGACTGAAGGAATACCATACTCTCCGCGACGTGGAAGACCTCCGCGCCAGCGGTGTTGAGGAACAACACGAGGCCGGCGATCTGGACGATACCGACTGCTACGAAAATAAGCACTCGAGGACTCACGGACTGACACCACCGAGGAGGGAACCGCGAGTGAGGCCGGTCACGAAGAGACCAACGATGACGAGTGCAACGAGCCACGTCACGGCCTGCGTGACGTAGAGGCAGTTCTGCGCACCCTCGACGACGGGCTGGGAAACCCGCGATGGACCACAGGCGGGGCCGAGCATCGGCTCGGTCACCGTCTGGAGGATGTCCTGAACAAACACCGAGAGGAAGAGTGTCAGCGCCGCCTTGATGTAGAACCCGAAGGTCGCCATCAGAGACCTCCAAAACGCTCTTTCCAGAGCTTGTCGATGTCGGCGATGCCAGTCCGCCAACTGTTCTCCCACGCGCTCATATCGACCGCGGACGCGTTGCTGGGGTTCCGATTCCCGAAGGACTGTTGTCGCTCTCGCTCTCGCTCGAACTCGCTCTCGAAGCGTCTGCGAGCTTGCTCGAACTCGCGTTCGACTTCGGTTCCGGTGGTCATCTGGACCGGCTCGTATTCGGTCCCGGCGCGCTCGAACTCACTCTCGAACTCGGTCGCACGCTCTGCTTCGGTCTCGAAGCCAGTCTCGAACCGCTGGTCGAGACGAACGTCTGTGGGTTGCCACGTATCCTGTCGAGTATCGCCCCGAGTGTCGAGACCGAGACGCTGTGCGAGGTCTGCCTGTGCGCGCTCGAACTGCCGCTGTTGTTGGCGCGCGAGTTCTTCTCCGGTCGCGATTTCAGCCCCAGTAGCTTCTCTCCGGCTGGTTTGAGCCGCATCAGCTTCGAAACTGGATGCTTCGGCTTGTTGCCGCATCTGTCTCGCCTCACGAGTCGGCCACTCCTGTCCGCTGAGGCGACTTCCGTCTCGGAGTTGGCGACGGCTCCTCCAGGGGCGGCCACCGACGCTGTAGGCTTCGCGGAAGCGTCTCTCCGTTTCGAGACGGCGAGCTTCGAGTTCGTCTGGGTCGACAGTCAACTGGTCGGCGCGCGTGGCCTGCGTCGGCGTCGAGGTCGGCTGTCCGGCGTCCTCCAAGAGGACTTGCTCGGCATCGCGCTCTTCTTGGGCAAACCGACGCAGTTCATACTGCGTCTGGTCGAGGTCCTGTTCGCGGGCGTCGGCGCGGTCGAGTTCCGGCGACATCCGACCGGGAGAGTCATCGACATCAACAGTCTGCCGCCCACTCGGTCCGGAGAGTTCGAGTTGGCCGCGTTCACCAGCGAGGAACTGTTTCGCGCGCTTGCCTTCTGCCTCGAATCGGCGAGCGGCATCGTACTTGGTACGTCGAATACCTCGGACAAGTTTCGATGTGGCCGGCTTCGCCTTGGACGCGGCGGCCATCACGATCTCCTCATTGTCGACGCGGCCACCGGGGATGGCGTCGAGGATGCGTTGACCTCTTGTAGTCTGACCGAGAGCGCGCGTCGCAACGTAAGTCGCGGCCTCTTCACCAGGTTGAACCGCGAGGCGAGCAGCTGCGCCGGTCTTCCCACCAACCTTCGACGCTGCCGCGAGTCCACCAGCTGAGACAGCAAGTGATCCGACGACCGCGCCGGTGGTCTGACCAGGTTCTTTGAAGAAGGTCTCTTTGGCTTCTTGACCTGCCCTGTCACCCGCAGCCATCACTTTCGCGAACGCCTCCGAATCACCGTCAGCAGCGCCTTTCGTGTCCTCATCGCCGGTCACGACGTAGACGCCGGTCTCGCCGACCTCTATGAGACCGACAGCGGTCTGCGGAACGTTGGCGAGTTGGACAGCGCCTTCGACAGCACCACTGGCGAACTCTTCGCCGAAGGTCTCGCCGTCTGGTCCGGCAACGACGTCATCAACGGGTTCGGGGACGTACTCTCGAACCGCGTCATAGGTCGCCCCAATCGCTGCGGGTGGGCCGTACTTGTCGTTGATCTCAACGACCTTTCTCGTGGCCTTGTCGACCTCGTCGGCGGCGCTTCGGAGGCCGCCCTCGACTTCGTCTTTGTCGGGGTCGCCGAAACCGAACGACCAGTCGATATCACCGAACTGCTCTTCGCGCTCGGGTTGCTTCTCGATGCGAGCGCGGAAGCCACCATCGTCAGTCTGACCGACGATTTTGACTCGGTCGGGGTCGACGTCGGCCTTGTCGGCGATGTCGCGGCGTGCTTTCTCTCGCTGGACTGTGGAGATATCGCCACTGGCGTCCTTGGTGAGTTCGGCGTCGATATCTGCGGCTTGATCGGTCACGTCACCAGACGACGAGTCCAGCCCAAGCTTCTCGGGGAGTCGCTGTTCGCGTGCTCGTGCGTCTCGCTGTTGTTCGACCTGATAGTCGCGGACGTTTTGCTGACCGGCGGGTGTGAGCGATGCGACGAGCTTGTTGCCGTCGCGACGGACCCGAACGTTTCGAGTGTTGTCGAGGCCGGGCGTCTGGTCGACGACGCGCTGTTTGAGCTGCTGCTTCTTGTCCCGGAGTCTCGCACGTCGCTTCGCTTCGGTACGAGTGATTGGCTCGCCACGGCCGCCAAAGTCGTCTGCGACCATCGGCGCGTCTTGGCGCTGTCGTCGCTCGTTCTGCTGTTTCGTCTCGCGGACGTTGCGCTTGTACCGAGCGGCCGCCTCGCGGTCACTGATCGGGTCCCTGTCGCGGTCACTCGACGAGCGACCGCTGCTGGAGCGCCCGGACGATGACGAACTCGGGGATGACGACCCTGACGACGATGAGTCGGACGACGACCCCGATTGGTATCGGTCGCCTCGACGCTGGGATTTCCGCTGTTCGACGATCTGTCGATCACGGTCCCTGTCACGGTCGTTCGACGAGGGCGACCCAGACGACGATGAGGAACTATCGTTGTCGTCCCGAGAACGGTCGCGAGCATCTCGGATATCTTCCTCGACGCGGCGCTTCGCCTCGCGGTCCTCCGCGTCTCCTCCGCCGGGAAGCGGCATCAGAAGACACCTCCGAGGCCGGCGTTAATCATGAACGGAAGGACGTTGATACCGCCGCCAGTGCCGGATGCGCCCCCTGCGATACTCGCGGCGAGTGCGGGGCCGAAGAGACCGAGTGCGACGCCTCCGAGCCCGACGAGCACGAGGTAGAGTTGCTCTTTGCGGGACCAGTCGAGTTCGGCGAGCTTCGCGCGCGTCCCCTGGAGGCTCATGTCCTCCTGGGTGACCTTGCTACCGAACAGGCGGTAGCCGTCCCGGAAAGAGATAACGCGACCATCGTATTCGTCACCGGCGACTTCGGCGTGGATATCGACGTCAGTTCCACCGTCGGTCGTGGCGCTTGGCTCGAACTCCCCGCGGCGACGTTGCCCACCCATGAACGCCTCGATAGGGTCGGTGGTCTCGGCGTACTTCCCGAGCGCCCATGCGACCGGGTACTTCCCGAGCATCCGGTATGGGATGCCCTGCTCGTCGGTTTTGAAGCGCTCGTCGTTCTCGCTACGGAACTCGTTCTCGGTCGTATGCCACGAAGATGCACGCGGAGCGATGACACCGTCGCCGTAGATGACGTGCGTGATGGTGTCGGCACCGGTCGTTTTGAGCTTGAGCTTGTAGCCGGCGTCGATGACTTTGTCACCGAGCTTGTTCGTCCTCGGAACGAATCGCAGGATTTTGAGCCAAAACGAGACCCAGAAGACCCACCAGCCGCGGAAGAAGTTGTAGACGAGGCCACCGCTGGCGTCGCCGGCTTTCCGGGCGATTTTGTGGTCTTCTGATTCCTCGTCGAGCTTCTGCCGGGTGTTCGCGAACAGTTCTGGTTCGTCCGGTGCGAGTGGGTCAGTGTTGTTGGGTTTGGGATTCTTGTCAGTCATGGGTTACCACGGAAGGATACTGCTGATTCGACCACCGGAGTGCGTATCGCCGTCAGGGTCGCGTCGTTCGCTGGAAACGTGAGTCTCAGTGATCGCTTCGAGAAGGCGGCCGTCGCCGAGTGACTGGCGGTCGGTTCGAACGTCGTCGATGACCGTACGGATAGCCTCTTTCTCGTGGTCTGCGAGGTCTCTCCGCACGCCACTGAACGAGTCGCCGTTGACCTCTTGTGCGACCTGCCGAAAGACGCCAGTACAGAGGTCTGGGTATTCGCGACCGCGGACGATGCGGTCGCGGAGGTTCTCGTTGAGGAGCCGCCGAGACCGGGCGTCGTAGTACTCCTCGTCGTGATCGGCAAGCATCTCGCTCGGCGAGAGGTACGGCTGGATGAGCGAGACGAGTTCTTCGTACTCGTTGGACTCGACGTCAGCTTCGAGGAGGCGGTCGAGGAGATCTTCGGGCTCCATGTCGTGCATGGGGTCAACGACCGGACCAGTCGAGACGCCGCGATTGACCGCGGTTCGTTCGAGATCTTGGGCGGCGCGCTCGTCGAGTTCCCGTGCTTGGAGTTCGCCGGGGTCGGGCTGGGAGTCGCGTCCCATCATGTCCGCGCCCTCCCAGATTCCGCGGCTTCAACGAAGACGGCACCGTAGAGTGCGATAGCACTCACGGCGGCCGCACTGAGACACACGAACTGGATGGTCGGCGAGCCGAGTGAGACGAACTCGCCAGTCGATTCGTTGAACACGGCGACGTTACCGCCAGTGATGGCGAGTGCGCCCCAGACGATGAGGCCGAGTAGTGCCCAGATCGCCTCGGAGTCGTGGCCGCGGAAAACGAGCGCTCCGAAGAGGGCGAGCGTCCCGAGGAGGCCGAGTGCCAGCTGGTGAGCGACGAGTATCATCCGAGGAGCCCCCAGACGACGAATGCGGCGGCGATGAGAGCGAGAAGCGGTACTGGGATGCTAATCGCACCGAGTCCGCGGTTCACGTCGCGAGTGGTCTTGTCGGGTGCTTCGAACTGGTAGCTGATGTTGACCTGCGTCCCGTTGGAGACGGTCGCGTTTGCCAGTCGTTCGAGTTCCCCGGTCGATTCGTTGAAACGGTAGTCGACACCTTCGGAGAGGGTCGTACCGTTGTGTGTGACGGTGACGTTCGCGCCAAAGTCGACGGCGATGTCTGCGGCGTTGACGAGGCGGCCGGCATCGTCGAGGGTGATGCCTTCGGTGGTCGCTTGAGCTTCGGCGCTCTCGATGTAGGAGGTCCCGAAGGTAGCGATAGCGAAAACACCGACGACGGCGATGACGGCGAACGTGATGATTGCGTTAGTCATGGCTCTTGAGTGGGGTGATGAGCGGTGAGAAATCGGTACGTAGGTAGTGAGTCCCGGTTCTACCGGCCGCCGCCCATACCACCACCCATTCCACCGAAGAACCCGAGCGCGACGCTCGCACCTGCGGCGATGAGGCCGACGCCGATGAGGATGAACGCCGTTTCACCGTAGGAGGCGAACGTGTCGAACATCGACGTCCAGGTGTTGTTGTACGTCGGGTTAGCGACGATATCGGTCGAGTAGAGCGACCCGAGGACGATGAGCGCGACGACGGCGACGATGATGGCCTGTGCGACCATCATGATCGAGCCGGAGATGCGGGCAGTGGTCGTCGCGTCCTCGGCGAAGTGCTCCTGTTTGGGTTCGATTCCGACGCGCTGTGCGGCTTCGAGCCCGCGGTTGAGCGCTTGACCAGAGAATCCGCCACGTCCGTGGACGAACTCCTCGATTGGGTTGGTGAACGGTTCCTCGACCGTCACTTCGATAGCGCGGTCATCTTCGACATTGGCACCCGGCCCCAGGCGGAACCCAGCGGCAGGGTGGCCTGCACATGCAGACATACACGTGCCCTGTTTTGCAGAGATGATATGTCTCCGGAATATACTGTCACGAATGGGGCAATAGAACGGGTCTCTGGTGGATATCCAGCCGAATAGCCACCATGGCTATCCTCGTGTAGAGACTTAATGCAGATTCTCTAGTACGGCCGCTATGGCAATCCAGAATAGTGGTCAGACACGGCAAATAGAGTCTGTAATCGCGGAGTGTACCTCTCAGATGGGTGTTCGACAGTCGCTTGAGTTGAAGAAACTCGCTCAGCACATCGAGTCCGGCAACCTCGACTCTGTGTCGCTCAACAGCGAGGTTCGGAATATCCAGCAGACGGGGAGTTCGATGAACATCAATCTCACGAGCTACGCAGCGGAGTGGCTCGAACTCGAGAAACAGCAGCCCCTCGTAGTCCACACGCTCGCCGATTCGATTGTCATCACGATTCCTGACGGTGACTGTGATGTCTAAAGCGGATGATCTGCGGTCGAAGACGGTCCGTGAGCGTATCATCGAAGACGCACAGGTTCGGTGCCACCAGAAGCGCTCGGAGGTTCAAGACGCCCGGTTGCGGATGTCGATAGTTCCGCGGTCTCTCCGAGGCGACTTCCAGAATCGGGTTCTGGAGTACTACCGAGCGCTCCGTCCACTTCGGACCGAGGGCATCATCAAAGAGTGGTGGTCTTCCGTGGTACTGTCGCCAAGCTGGACCGCCGGACGAGAGTATATCTTCGAGATTGACGGGCAGGAAATCGAGGTGTCGCAAGACGAGGCGATGACGATTTACGAGAAACAAGGTGTGGCACCAGTCGAAGTCAGAGACATCCCATATCGAGGTCTCGAACGTCTCGACGAACTGGAGGATGCAACCGAGACCGTCGTAGAAACTCGCTCGACGATGCGTGGAGTACGCGAAGAACAGACGACGCAACAGGTCGTCCTTGACGTGCGGCAGCTGATGGATATCGCGAGTACCCTCGATGACGCAGCGACGAAACTCGGATTCAAGCCATCTATCGAACTCCAGGACGCGGAGGGTGAAGTCGTATGAGTTCGCAGACCGAGCCGGAGATTGTCGACCGGATGCAGTCACACGCTCCTCCGAAAAACCTCTCCAGCCACTACTCGGAGATGCCCGACCGAGTCCGCGAGAACCTGATTCTCCGCCGCAAGATATGGCCGCGGATGAACGTGTTCAACGAGAACTGGATGTGCTTTTTAGCCGGGGAGACGGGGGACGGGAAGTCTTACGCGGCACTCCGACTCGCGGAAGCCCTTGACCCGACGTTCGGACCACATCGGGTGACGTACTCCGTCGAGGAGTTCCTCGAAATCGCCGCGAGTGACCTCCCAGAGGGCGCGATTATCGTGCTCGAAGAAGCGGGTGTCGCCGCGGGGAACCGGAATTGGTACACGGTCGCCAATCAGGTCCTCGACGCGCTAACACAGACGTGGCGACACCGAAACAACGGCGCGATTATGACTGCGCCGGACTTCGACCTCATCGACTCGCACGTTCAGCGTCGGTTCCATCACCTCGGTATCATGGTCGGCAAAGACGAGTCGGCCGGCATCAGCAAGGCCCGGTGGAAGTACATCCAAACGAACAACGAGACGGGCAAGATGTACAAGAAGTATCACCGGATGATTGGCGACGATGGTGTGCTGCGTCGGCACAAGTGGATGAAGTTTCAGCTCCCGACGCCCGAACTCGTAGAGGAGTACGAGTCGACAAAGGGCGAGTACACTGACGACCTCATCGACGACTTGCTGGAGAAGGTACGAGCGGAGTCGAAGGAAGCCGAAGCGGAACAACTCTCGCCGGTGCAGGTGGCGAAAGAGATTCTCGACGAGGGGTGCGTCGAGGAGTACATCAGTGAAGCGTCGGGTGGTGAGTACTTCGACCGTGCTCTATTGAAGATGGACTACGGAGTGAGCGAAGACGAGTCGAAGCAAATCAAGAAATACGTGGTTCGGGAGGCGGGTCTCGATGTCATGTAAGGTATCGGAGCACCCACCCACCCCCTCCCCCCATAGTGTTTATATTAACTTGAGATACGCAAGAGGCGGCTCGTCGGGTCGGCGGCTTCGGCGGTCCTTCGACGTTTCATCGCGTGTACGCCCGACGGGCGCGGCGCTCGCGAGGTCCTACGGAGGTGTGCGATGAGTAGCTTGTACGAATTCGTCCGAAGAGTGTACGATCCAATCGTCCGCCCGAGACTTCCGAAGAAGCTCGGCTATGTGAACGGGGTCGTCACGCGAAAGCCAGCATTGTTGGATGCTCAAGACACATTCCCAGAGTACGAGCAACCCATCGTAGACGCGATAAACAATCAGGTTGAGCCTGAAGATACGGTTGTAATCGTCGGTGGCGGCTATGGCGTTTCGGCAGTCCACGCTGGGAGGCAAGCCAGCTCGGTGCTTGTCTACGAAGCAAGTGAAAGCCAGTACGAGATCGTCCGTGAGGCAGTCCGCCTTGATGGGTTGGAAAATGTCACCCTCAGAAATGCGTTAGTTGGTCCGGATGTGTATGTCTACAATAACGACCCAACGAATCACGTAGTGCCTGCATCTGAGTTGCCATCGTGTGACGTCCTCGAGCTTGACTGCGAGGGTGCAGAGTTAGAGATTCTCGAGAATTTAGAGATACGGCCGAGAGTGATCATCGTCGAGACACACCCGATATTCGGTGTTGAGACTGCTGAGGTCGAAGCTGTTCTAGACTCTCTCAACTACAGCATTGTCGCGCGCGAGTGGGAAGTCGAAGAAACACGTGTCGAAGTTCTAACCGCGGTGAGGCGGTGACGAGTTCGGGTTGAGTGGTTTCGAGAATCTGAATCAGATGTCAGATAACGATGATTATTGAAATTGTAGCCCATAAAACTGCAGATACTACTGTGATTGTATGGCTCCTTTCTTGCGCTCGTTGTTTGACGCCCCTACTTAGCCGTTGCATTTGGAGAGTACTGCTTGGGCTCCACGGTTGCCACTGCAAGAGTTCCTGATCACCGCTTTTTTCCACGACGTACAGTACTCCATTTTCACTAATGCCGTATTGCATACCAAATCCAGTAAACTCGCCCAAAGAAGAAACAGGTCCAACCGCCATACATATTCGTTCTGGTTCGCCGTCATATGAAAATATTAGCTCAATCACCTCTACAACCTCTTTGAACTCGTCATCGTCTCTGTCTAGGTATCCAAGTTTCACATCATCATGCCTTTCACGGATATGTGCGAGCCGATCGACACCATCTCTTGCTCGTCTCGTGAATAGTGAATAATCTGGATAGAGTATCGGAGCAGAAGCAACAATAAATGAAACCACTACTGTCAGCACTCGCAAAACCTGTTGGAATGTCAATTCAAGCATATTTCTCAAAAAGTAGTGCTGTCATCAATTATATAACTTCTCCCCAGATCATTACTAATCAAAGAAATCGGCTAGGACTTTCGTCACATATCGATACCGTTGTTCCCAGGTTTTTCGAAATGGACTCTTGTATCGATCCAATGAATCCGTCTCTCTCTGTTGATTTGAAATAGTCAAGCTTCCTTCAAAGAATTCTTGACCTCGTTTAGTGAAAACACAGTTGTTAGCCCCGCATACGACGAGATTATAATCCACTAGTAGCAGTCTAATGTCTTGGACTGATTGGGGATAATTCCTGAGATCGTCCCCTTCAGACGGTAAGTCGATTCCTCGCAGTACGAGGAGAGCCCTCTGTCGAAAGAGTTCTAATTTGTCTATCATCCACCGAATTGTGTCTTCTCGAGTGACTGACTTTGTGTCAGAATTGATGGTAGATGATTGTGATCTCACCGTCACTTGTGTGTGAAAGTTCAGATAATCTTGTACTCGCTTAGCTTGGGTGTAGTAGTGTACTAGAGTACTAGTTTCGGTCTCGGATAGTAGTGCAAGCCGATTTGTATTTCCTTCATATACAGAGAGGGAAAGAAAATTAGCAACCGGGATATTGCGTCCCTCGTCCGGCCACATTCTCAAAATTTCAGAACCTTCTAGTTCGGCTAGAAAGGCACTCCGTAGGTTCGATTCGCGGTCCTTTTGCCTTTTAAAATAAAGGACAAAGCTACCAAGCACACCGATCGCTGCGGGGATAAATAATGAAAAGAAATTGATAAGGAAGCCCCAATCATTGATCTCAATCATATCAGTACGCTGTGTAGTGGTGGTCCATAAATTCACCTAGGCTACTGGTCATGTACTCTGTTCCGAGAAAAGGCTATTTAACGACCTGTCGACAGAATTCAGCTCAAACTTCACTTAGCTTCTGCTTCCCACAAAACGGGCAGTACTGGGGGAGTTTGAAGTCATCTTCAATTGAAAAACCTTCATCACAAGCACGACAGCGAAAGTCCATACAAAAATGACTAAATCGTAGACACTTACCACTATCCCTGCGTTGGACAGCATCGGCTTCCGAGAAGAGATTAGTCAAGGAAGCAATGATGCCACAAGTCGTGGTTTGGCTGTTACCTTCGGCTACTTATGGTTTGTTGAAATTGTGCTGAATATAGAGGGTGTAGTCAGCACTAGTCACTGTGGCCTACTGCAGCCCGGTGCGTAATACGATGTTCGAGGAATATGCTCGTCCAAGCTAAAGAGTAATGAACAGAGCATATCGAACTATCTGCCATGGAACTCCAGTCTCTTGCTGTTGAGTTTTCCGTAGTGTTCTTCGGTGCCGTCTCTGGTGTCTTGCTCGGGCAATTTCTCGTTTATTACAGAAATAGGAAAGAAAAGATCGATCAGCTGAACAACGTCATCGGATGGCTAGAGAGAACGAGCGGCCAGATTATTTTTGAGCAGTGTATGATTGAGGGTTCGTTTGTGTGGCAACTCCATGAGCAACTTCTGGAATCGTATAGCGAGACCACGATGCTACTCAATGATAGAGAAAGGCGGGAACTAGAGAATATATTGACTGAGATGTCTCGTCTGAAACAGATCGCGCGGGTTGATCTCGAGATGGATGATACCCTCGATTCAGATGCTCAAGACAAGCGCCGAGACCGGCACGCATACTTGATGAAATCGGTGGAACGCCTCGACTATCCGTTGGGGGAACTCTCCTTTTGGAAGACTTTTCAGCGATTTGTTGGGATCAGATAATAAACTGACGTAGAGGTTGCACCGAACTGACTCTGTGTAAGATGAGCGCTCTGTATTCAACACGGGGTTCACAGCAGTGAGTTGATAATGTAGTGGGTTCAGCAGCTTCCGAGAAGAGGTTACTTTCGGTATCTCCGACTCGGACCATTCGTGTTGTTCTTACTGAACCGTCGGAATGAGGTAACAGTCATATATTTGTGGTTTTATCTTGACACCAATCTATGAGTGACAGCTTGAGGGAATCGGACGACGAACTTGTTCCGCTTCGAGAGGAGTATACAAACGCTAAGGAGAGGCTCACCCGACAGGTATCGACTTTCCGTGCGTTCGCTAAAGAGGGTCAGCAGATGCTCCGAATTACTCTACTCTTTATCGGTGTGTTTCTCACGGCAGTCTCTTTCCTCGGTTTGGATGTTGCCCAGCAGACTCTCGGTTCAACGTCGTGTGCAGTCTATATCACACCGTGGGATGATTGTCTATCCCATCGCCTATTATCTATTTTCACAGGCTGTGGATTAGCAGTCAGCGCTATCGGCCACAGTATGGCAACAGGGAATGAAGCGCGTGCAATCGCTTACGCTGGAACAACTGATGACATCGCAGATGTACTTGATAGGCATGATGAAGGCGAATATCTACGCGAACGATTGAAGTCGTACTCAGATCGGATAGACCGGAATAACCGATTTCTCAATGTAGTTGAATCCTCGCTTGCACTCGGGAAGACGGGGTTAGCAATCAGCATTATTGGAACGACCGTTCTTACACTCACTCTGGTTTTGGGGCCAAGTCCTCCCTGGTTCACCCTCTCGAGCGTTGGCACTCTGTTTCTTATCCTGCTTGTGGCGTTCTGGGCTACACCCAATGAAGTAATCCGAGAGGATAGATTGTTTCGTGACCGTCGCTCACTCCTTAGTGCGATAGTGGACTATTTCCGAGAATAGGCTATTCTCAGAATGTAGCTTGTGTTGAATAGAATTATGGACAGATAGGCCACATCTTAGTATATGCGTGAGTTGGTCTTGGACAATTCTATACTGAGTCGATTTAAGGATGGTACAATTGATTTGGCTCTTGTGGAGGAGTCATCAAGTGAGGTCCAATACTATGTTCCATCCACACAGCACATTGAATTCCTTGACGACTTTGACAACCTTCGAGAAGATCTCCAAGACTCAATTCAAACGGTTCTGAATACCCTGGAACCAGAGTTGCTTAATTTAGAATCTGCCCCGTTTGGTAGCTCCCCGTTTGGACATGGGCCATTTGGAGGTGGCGATTCAAAGCATTACGAAGAGATTCTTAACAGAATGCCTGAAGACGATACCAATTCGAACTGGGATGCTCTTGGAGCAGAAACAGCAATCAACTGTGGATTAACTTTTGTAACCCAAGACAGCGACCTCCAAGATGCTTTGAAAGACTATTCTCCAGATAACCTCATGACATTTGAGCAGTACAGAGAACTCTTGGAAACCTACGAATAATAACTCTGGTGTCAAACTACTGAACTAGTTCGGGCATCCGACAAGTACTATTCGCGGAAGTTAGTGGTGGGCGCAGATATAAAAGGGAAGGCAGTAGCAAATCACACTATGACAGTGGAAATCTGTAAAAGCCAGAAGGAGGTTAATAGTGCATTTTCCCGTGCAGACGATGCAAACTGCCCACACTTCTGGATAAAGACGCGTCAGAAGTATGCACATCTTGAGGTGGATATGATTACGACTGACGGTTTCATGCTCGCCAAGGAACAACTCGACAGAATCACTGATATCTTCGACGACTACTGCAAACGGGCCTACGAAGACCCAGATCACAAGCAGACCCCTGTATACGTTGGTCGGGGTCAGGTAGTAGTTTCGATCCACCCACTACGAATACCCGTAGCGAAAGAGGCAGCAAAAGACATCGAACAAATCGTACTTGATGAAGAGTCGTGGGTCCCGAGGGGAAGAGACGGAAATGTGAGAGAAACCCCCCTCGAGAACAGCCCAGATTCAGATGATAGCAAACTGGACGTTTGGTAGCTCAGAACCCCTCTCGGATCAAAGGGAGACCTCGCTCATCGACTTGATGATGTTCTCTTCTGACGGAGCTGCGAGGTAGGGCTCGATAGCGTCGTAGCTGGACCAGCCGCCGAGTGCCATCACGATTCGCGGCGACACTCCTTCCTCGACGAGCAGGTGATGCGCCCAGCAGCGGCGCAGATCGTGACTGGAGACGCGTCGGTAGTCGTCGTCGCCGGTCGCGTCCGCAGCTGCGTCGGCGGCGCGGTCGACCCACCCTTGGAGAGTTCGCTTCGAGCGTTGGACGACAGGGTCGCTTGGGCCGATGTCGTTGCCGTCTTGGACGAAGCGATTGATTCGCGCTTCGAGGTCGATGGAAAGCCACGTCTCACGTTGCTTCCCGTGTGCGTGTTCGCCCGTGGTGTCTTTCCCACTCCGGATTTCGAGCTTGTAGTGTCGACCGTCGGTGCGTCGAGAGATATCGTTCGGAGTGACGTCGAGGACTTCGGCGACGCGAAGACCAGAGTCGCCCATCAGCCTGAGCGCGATTTCCGCGAGGTCGGAGTGTGCTTGACGTGGGAGTTCTCGATACTCGGTTCGATTCATCCAGACGTTCCACGTTCCATCCTTGTTCCGTTCGGTTCGCATAGGTTCACGTTTCTCTAGAGAAGCACGCAGGATAAGTCATCGGGCGGGTTCAGTGGTTCGTCTGAGATGGCGCTTTTCGAGCGTTTGAGTCGGTGGGCGTTCTCTCGATTGCACGTTTCTGTAGAAACGCGAAATCGAGATGGATCACCTACCGGAAGTAGTCAAAATAGGCATCTTCGTCGATACCGCCAGCAGTCATTTCATCGAACGTGACACCATCTGGTGTTTCGATTTCATCTGACTTTGTCATCGTCGTCCGCTGTTCCCAGTACTCCATAATTGCATCACTAGCGGCTTGAAAGCCGCCTTTGGCATCTTTCTCAGTCTCGTAGAACTCTTTGAAAACAGCTGTCCATGAGTCCTCCTCGCGTTCGAAGACTAAGCCGAAGTGGGCGGGTGAGTAGGTGCTGATGACGAAGGACAGTACAATTTCTGCTTGACCACCGACTTCGAGTACGGTTAGAGGCGTCGAATCAGCTATCGTCTCTGAGTCGTCGGGAAAGCTGGACACCTCTCGCATGAGGAGTGGACGGTTTGGGAGAGAGTCAACGAACATCAATTTGACAGTTCTCAGACTGCCATAATGAAAGAACCGCCCCAACGTCGAGTCTATATTTTTCGCACAGGCAAGTCGCGCCGAGTAGGTGCGGCGACCTCTGTTTCTACACAAACGTGAAACGCTTGGTTGCACAAGTCATCGAGATCTTAGTCGGTCCTTCATAGCAGTTGTTGTGAATACGGTCTATCTACTCATGGAATATTTGAATCTGACAGGATTCTTTTCCTGACATATTTTGTGAAATTCTCTCTCAAAAGTTATAGAATTCTGGACACATTGGCATTTCCGGGGCGGTGGAGTATTCCACCCAAACACATTGACTAATGAAAAAGAAGTTGTTCTTACCCAACCCGTCATTTCAGACCACATCGCCACTTGGACTTTGCTGTATTCGTTGAACACCGATCAAGCAGACTTTTAGACTGATATCCGCTGCCAGCCTAACGCAAATCCAAATGGTAAGAAAACTCTGAGCTAAGCCCAGATATTAAACCACTCGCATTAATATCACTAATTATGGTTGAACCAATCTCCATCGGAGCAAGTATTCTCGCTTCGTCTGCTGTGAACTATGTCTACAGTAAAGGGAAGCGGATGCATTTCCTGAATGAAGCTGTGGAGAATGCGGCTTCTCAGGTAGCTGAGAACCACGATGGACTGGACTCTGAGGTTTTCATACATATCTTCCAAGATGACGAAGTCATTGAGCTTGTCAAAGAGTTTGAAAATGGAAGCGATTTCATCACACCAGAAAAAATCGCTCGTACATTCAACGATAATCTACTCGGGGAGGAAGTAGAGGTCTCAGTTGAAGAACTGGTGCTGGAGTTTTTGAACCAGCTAGAGATAGAAATCAGCCAGAACCAAGAGATGGGGTCCAAGCTGCGTACCATCTATCTACAGCGGATCCACCAGTATTCTGAAGATCTAGATGAAGGACAGGAAGAGCTCTTGCGTGGCATTCAGGAAATTGAAGCTCGAATACCAACCGACAAAGGATACGATATTTTCCAACCGATCCACGATCGATTTGGTCAGCAACTTGACGGAGAAGACCCTATCAATAGATATGATCTCCCACTCTTTGGACGTGAGACTGAGTTGGATAGAGTTCGGAATTTCCCAGAAGCCGAGGAAGACGTACTTATACTCACTGGACGTGCTGGAATCGGGAAGACACGACTCGTGGTCGAAGGTAGCCTACTTTTAGAAGCCGAACACTCGGATTGGCAAGTTTACTGGACGGATATTGACGCTGGAAACATCGACGATGGACTCGAAGAACTTGACCTAGAGGACAGAAGTACTATTCTTTTCATTGACGATGCACGAAACACGGGTCAGATCAGGCGTTTATTCGACCTGGTGGACCAACACCAACCACATCTCAAACTCATCTTTGCGGAAAGACTACATTTCACTTCTGCACTGCAAAGCCATGGAAACCGACTCAGAGGTATTGAGATAGACACAGTCGAACTCCCCCGGCTGGATACAAACGATATACACAGTATATTACAAGAATACTACGGGATAAATGATCCATCAAATCTAGAGCGAATTGCAGCGATCAGTGAAGGTATCCCCCTTTTCGCCCACCTTCTCGCTGAACAAAGCTCTAGAGGGGAACAAGCAGACTCAATTGCACAGGAAGAAGTGTTAGAAGAGGTATTTGAGGACATTATCAACGATATCCAAAGACTGGATAGAGTAGGAAATACACAGGATTTGGAGACATACGTCAAACACCTAGCAGCTATTGGAGAATTTAATACAGACAACGACGAGCAAATTAAACGATTCCGAGAAATCTTAAACATCGATGAGACCACAGAGGAAAACATCAGAGAAACGCTAAAAGAGCAGATCGGACTGGTCGCCAAACACGGAAGTAGTCTAACCATCCAACCAGATGCTTTGCAAGAATACATCGTCTATGACAGCTTCTTCTCAGATTCTCCACGAAACTACCAAAACAAAATCTACGACAATTTCAGCGAGTTCACAGGGAAGAACCAGATCAACCAGTTAGCTGTAATCCATCAACGATACGACTGTAGAGACGCCCGGAAAACCATTCGAGACGCCTTGGATTCAGAAATAGATCAGCTAAATGAGTACAGCTTTGCTGAAAGAGTGAGAATTCTGCGTCGATTCAAAGTCTTGGGCTCAGCGTATCCGCATTACGCAATCAGGCTTGTCAAAAAATCGTTTCGGGAAGAACTTCCTGAAGATCAAGAAGACGAACAACTCTTTCGGAGCTCAATGTACACGACATCTCCAGCCGGAGACCTCTTAATCGAATCTATTGACTTGCTTTCCAACGCTCTACAGGGGGAACCAGAAGAAGCGACCGTCTGGCTACTCCGGATTGCAGTTGATCATCCGTCACAGTCGCAGCTTCGAACCGAAAGCGTAGAACAAAAACTCAAGCAAGCGATGCGACCCGGTCTCCAGAGATCACCTGCCGCACAGCAAAAGATCTTGGACGTAGTCGGGGAAAACTTCCTCAACGAAGAGATCAAGAAAGAACTCCGGCTTGACCTGCTCGACGTTATCGGGGAAACCTCCAAAATACAGATACACGACTTCTCTGTTGACCCGGTCGACCACTCCCAAATGAGGTCTTGGCAGGGAGACCTTCGAATGACGGAACCGCAGATGGAACTACGGAAACAAGCCGTCGAATATCTCATTCAGATTATTTGGGAGGACTCTCATACCGAAGTGAGGAGAAAGGCCGCGAAGAAGCTGATGGACTTCGAGAACTCACAGGCGAGGTACTACGGTAAACATCAAGAAGTGATCAACGAGGAAGAACTCATTCGGATCCTCGAATTCGCCTCTGAATACGTCTTACAGGACGAGGACTTGCAGTGTATCGATACCCTGAGCAAGCTAGCCGACCGAGAAAACGCGGAAGAGCTCGGCATCAAATCGGAAGCTCAGGAACTGGGAGAGGCGTTAGCAGAGAACGAGAGATACCCGCTTCTCCAGAATATGAAGTATAGCCCTCCGAAAAAGATGGAGGAAAGGGAAGCTGAAATTCGTAGGTTTGCGGAAGATTTGGACGAAGAGGAACTCGAACCATCCGATTTCTCGGATATCATCTCAGAACTCGCGGACACGTCATTCAACCAGTTCTTCAGGGTGTTAGCAGACGAGCGGCCTGAATATGGAGAAAAACTTCTTGAAGCCGATGATTTGGACCTCGATCCTTGTAAACCACAAGTCCTCGTAGGGATCTGTTCCACCACCCCGGAAGAAGGGAAAGAACTTGTTGACCAGTACGTCAAGGAAGATCAATTTGAACTGGTTTCTGCAGGTCTTAGCGCCTTAGCCACTCAAGACTTGGACTTCGCTAAAGAGAACGTCAACGAACTACTGGAAAATAAATCTGAGATATCTCGGGAACTCGCATCTGGACTCAGCCAGGTGGTACACGGGTACTGGGAAGATAACCAGGACTGGACAGAATCAGTCCTGCTCACGCTTCTCCAAGACACAGAATCACTTGATTCACAGTCCGTGGACAATATTTTGCGGCCACTCCCGTTACACAAGAACAGCTCGCAGGAAGTAGATGGGAAAATCTTTGAAGAAGTGTTGGACTACGCTGAAAAAAGAGAAAACCTGGCCTCGGAATCGCATAGCGTTGAACTCGTAATCCAGGAAGTTGCGGAACGGGACCCGGAACGGTTTGTTGACTTTGCCCTCCAACGACTGGAAAACGAACATACCGGGGTCTCACTCGTGCCAACACACCTTGATATGGAAACAGACAGGATGAAAGAAGCAGGTAGCTACGAATCCGCAGTCAATAAAATACGTGACCGGATTCTCGATACCGACTACTACACCCCGATGGCATTCTCAGACCTTACCGGATCCTTCCCCATAGCTGATATCACAGAACACCTCCTATCAAGAATCCCGGACTGTTCTGAGGACCAGTTGCTCCGAGTTATCTGGTACTGCAAGTTCCTCCCGATAACCGAGGACACCGAGAAGATATACCGTAAAGTGGTAACCGAAGGCGTTGACAATATCCAAGAAGCAGACTCTGTTCAAAACGTGATCCACAGTGCACTCTACACTGATGCAATGGCTTCCGTAAGTTTGTCTGGCGTCAGCAAGAAAGAAGATGAAATAGAAATGCTCCGAGACTGGCAAGAGGATCCTTCACTTTCATCCTCCGTCCATCTGTTCGCCGAGGAAGCTGAATATCGGCTTTTAGAGGGTATGAAAAGGTCTCTAAATTGAATCTATATATTATAAATTTTTCTATAATTTCTTTGAGTTGATGGACGAACTCTATGAATTTCTCGCAGCGGTGATTATTGCCTTAGTAGTCTACATCGTAAGCGGGGATTTTGTGGAATTGGCTGCCGCAGGACCATTCAATCCAGAGCTACTCCGTGTTCTTGCGGCTATATCGGCTCCCACTGGACTCAAGGGATTATTCGAATTGCTCAATTGAATATAGGTGAACTGGAACACGCACAGAGAGGAGAGACTAGACTGCCTCGTGGTCTCTTCGCGAACGCGTGAAGTATCTCAAGTTATGTGGTTCGATCTAGCGAGATTCCGGTGGTGGCCGGTCCTTGGAGATGACTTGATCTCGGGTGTTGGGGTGCTCGAGGAACTGCGAGATCCGCGTAGGTCAAGCGAATCCGATTCAATTGACAGAACGTGTGGAGTGGGCATTCTAGAATGTGTGCCCGACCATATCCACTGCATTGATGACTGAATCAATATTATCAACTATATGATAACAGACAATCCTAAACCATAGATTTTGCACAATCTGTTCATATTTTTCGTTCGTTACTGGGCGCAAGTTGATTTCTATGCTTATTTTCATCCTTTTCTCTAATTTATCAGTAATATATACGCAGTACTTAAGTGAGGTTTAGGAGTGTCAAAGTAGAATGACTAAACCAGTTCAGGTGAGAAAATTTCGCGCGGACAAGCCGCGCCGAGTAGGCGCCGCGACCCCCGTTTCATCTGTTTCATCTGGAGTCTGAGCGCAGCGAATACTCCGGTAATCTTGGTTTGTGGCTCTCTAGCCACCCAACAAGATTTGTCAAAAGAGCCCTATCGTTTTGGTATGACCTCAAGTCCCTCAATGCCAGTTCCAGAAGAGTGGCCATTCACAGGCAAAGCAGCAAACTGTGCCATCTGCGGAAAACCGGCTCACAGCCATCGAATCTCCGGGCTGGGGTTGACAGCGGCGATGGCATTCAAAAACGGGTTGTCAGCAGACGAAATAAAAGCGTATTCTGGAACATTAGATTTCGTCACTTGTCATACCTGCTGGAAGGAATCTGGATTAAGCGTCCTCAAAGGTAGGACAGAACTCAAAGAGCATGGAAACGAGATCGTACTCAATGATGACGTAATGTCCGCTGCGTCTAGCGTTGACGCAAGATACGTTGCGCTTGACGAGCTATTTGATCTTCACGAGGACGAGAACTGGCCGGATGAATACGTAGATAAATCGGTAATACAAACCAAGGAGCTGGAGAAGGCGTTTGAGAACTGGTAGCTGATTTGGTAAGTTCGCACGGTAGAGAATCGCCGTTTTTCGCGTAGCGCTTCGCACTCTGCCTTTCGCGTGGATCAATTGCAGCTACACAGCCGGAGGGTTATTTTTTGAAAGTTGTGACGTTAGTCGCACTCTCTAAGGGGATGTTCGCACGGAGTGCGAACGACCCGCGGCGGACCCGGCGCGCAGCCGTGGTTCGCCGGTGTCGATGGTTCCACCCGAAGCGTTGGTTCGGGTATGATTCAGAGAGTAGTATATAAAAGAACGAACTGGAGAGGAGTGTTGCCACTCACGAGGGCCGGTCTATCTGAGGTGCTGATTCGCGACCGTAGACTGCGATGGACCGTATGCTTGATCGTAGACGACGATCGCGTTGTAGAACCGACTGGCGTCAAGTCCAGCGTCGCACCACGCGCCGTATCCGTTATCCAAGACCTCCGGAAGGTACTCGCCCTTCTTCGACTTGGCGTCGCTCAGGATCGACCTGACACGTATCTTCACGCGCTTCGAGCGGTCGTCCATTCCTTGGACAACTTCTGCGCCGTACCGGTTCAACCAGTTCTGTAACGCGCGGCCGGAACGCTCCAGGTCGCGCGGGTCGACCGAGAGGACGTTCTCTACGAGTCGCGCGTTCGACTCGACGACGTCTTCGGTGATGGAGGTGATTTCCCGCACCTGCTGAGCCATCTTTGAGGAGACCCACGAAACCACGCGGTTGTCGCAGTCCAGAAGCCCACTGAGTCGCTGGAGTACGCGGTACACTGTTGATTCGGACCAACCAGTCTCTTTGGCAGCTTCGTCAACGGTCCCGCCGTCAGCTCTCGCGACGTACTGGAGAACGTCACGGGTCGGAGTCTTCGAGTTCTTGGAGCGTTCGGATGATAATTGACTCCTGCGACGCCTCGATTTCCGGCGTTGGGTCGTCCCAGAACGCGATGTTCCGGTCAGATTCTTCGGGAACGAAGTGGTCGTCCTCGACGAACCAATGACCGGGCTTCGATGGGATGTCTGCCCATTCGAGGATATTCATCATCTTCTCCTCGAGGTCAGCAACGAGATCGTGGCGGTCGCTCCATGCGACTGCCTGATCTTGGTTCAGATTCTTCTTGTATAGCGCGCCGAACTTCGGATTGTACAGCGGGTCACCCTTAGACTCCGTTGCGCACGTGCTCAGGGTGGTAGTGCTTGTACTGCATCCCCCGTGGACGGTGTCGGCTGTGCTTCGAGATCTGCTCGATTGCCTTCCGGTCGAGTCGGAGCTGGTGGTTGTAGCCGACGATCTTCTCGTTGTTCGAGTCATAGACGACGTGCGAACCCTCCTGGTCGGCGACGAGCATGAAGAGCTTCATGAACACGCCGTCGCTCCGAACGAGCTTTCTCGCCATCTCGCGGTCGAGACGGAGGTACCGCTCGTGTTGTGTAATCGCCGAGTACTCGTGAGGTGTCTCGGTGAAGTAGCGGCGCGACCAATCGAACCCGACTTTCTGACAGACGGCTCGAAGTATCTCCCGGATTAGATGCGGGATTTCGTCAAGTTCGATGTTGACCGTGTTCTGCAGTTTGACGTTGGTCGCGCGACCGAGACTCGCTGGGACCGTTCCCGGTCGGTTCTCGTCGTCCCACGCAAGACGTGGCTGAATACAGATTGGGAACTTTCGTCGACCCTCACCGTAGGCTTGGATGTCGTATTCGAGGAGCGTTGAGACGGTATCGTGTTTCGACGGCGAGAGGCCCGACTCATGGAAGCCAAGTGAGACCGTCCACGTCTCCGTTCCATCCTCCTCATAGCGTGGTATCTCAACTTCGAGCTTCGACAGACCTCCCTCGACATGGTTGTAGAGCTGTCGAACCGCCCAGTAGGGTGAGTCTTCATATTCCTTGTAGAGGAGATTCCCGCGGGTCTCGTGCGGAGTCGTTGCAACGTGGCTCACCGTCGGTCACCTCCGACGAGGTCGCGCCCGCAGCGCTCACAGCGGAACAGTTTCTCTGACTCGTGACCGCAGTTGGGCACTCGCGGGTCACGCAAACCACCCGTCAGAAGGGGTTTTTAAGCAGTTCTTTATTTTCTCTCTGCTATCTAATGCAAAATGTACAGAGAGAGCTTGTACTGCTGGTAATTTTAACCCATGAAAGTAAGAAGTGGGACCGCTGAGGTGAAGAATCCAAGTTCTACGCGTAGAAATCTCATTCATCCTCGTCCTCCTCTTCAGAATCCTCTCCGAGGAACGTCCGACGTGACTGCATCCGCTTGAGCAAATCAGGATGGTCGTAGTGCTGCCGGATGACTTCAGGAGTCGCGTTCGCGCGTTCCGACAGCACCTCAGGCGGCCACCCCTCATCACGGTGGTGTGTGATCGCCCCCGTCCGAACCCGATGTGGTGAGCGGGCAGAAGGGCACCGCTGCTCAAGTCCGTGTTTTCGAGCCTCGCAAGTCTGAACATCACGACCATGCGGACACGGTTCGTCGAAACGGCAAGGTTGGGTGATGATATTGAAAACGCGTCGAATCGCACCCCGACTCATCCGATTTTCTCCCTTCTCAGTTGAGAAGAGAGGGGCTCGATCATAGTCATCAGTCACGGGAACCCGATTCACCCGGATGAACGCGTCCAAAACCTCAGCAACTTCATCCGAAATAGCAACAGGACGCTGACCCTCGAACTTGTTCTTCAGAGGCGTCTGCTCCCGATGCCGGAAATAGACGAACGGCGTATCCACAGTCTCAACGATCTCCTCGAACTCCTCTTCACCAACCTCGGGGTAGTGTCGAAGACGGTCCAGATCGTCGTCATCGAGGTAGCAGTCTCCGACATCAAGCGCTCGCAGGGCACCAACACGGACAGTCGTGTGCCAAGCAAGGGCGAACATCGCGTGCTCCCGGGATGCAAATCGATACTTGGCGAGGTTGTCGAGAATCCCTTCAGCTCGACCCGACGCGAGTTTCTCTTTATTCACCCGCTCGTCCTTCAGCAAACTCGGGATCTCGATGGCTTTGACCAGTCCCTCCTCAACGGCGTTCAGGTCCTCGCAGAAAGACAGAAACAGCTTCAGCGTCCCGAATCGATTCTTCAGCGTCGACTGAGACAAGTCGCGTTCCCGCAACTCAGTGTCGAATTTGAAGATATCGCGTGTCGTGAGCGTATTGAGATTATCGACGCCGTTCTCATCGCACCATTCAATGAACTGATTGACTCGGTAGTAGTAGCTCTGAACCGTCTGGTCGGCTTTCTCCGACCGCTGTCGAGTGAGCCACATTTCCATCGCATCATCAGGCGAGAGTGGTTCGAGATCACTCACAGCGACCACCTCGCGCGATGAACGATGTGACCGAGACAGCAGTCATTCGAGACCGACCTCCGGTCTCTCGAAGGTGACCGAGCGGCCATCGAAGCTCACCGATTTAATCGACCAGCCGAAGTTCTGCGCGAGTTCGAGCGTCGCTTCGATAGCGAAGTGTGCATCCGAATCGAACCAGACGACTTCGGAGCCGTCGCGGTCACACTCGATCTGCTGGACGCCTTCGAGGCCGCTGACCGTCTGGAGCCACTCATTGATGTGGATCTCCTCGTACTGGAGCGCTTCCCGGATAAGCTCTCGACTCCGCTCGTGGTTCGCACCGTCCAGAGCGGCCTGGAGCGACGTGATCGCAGGCGTCATCTCTCGGCCTCCGAATCGACCAGTTCATCCGAAGCGCGCTGCGTCGCGTCAGCAGGAGACCGGCCGAGTTCCGCGTACTCACCGATTTGATCGAGGAACGCATCGACGATTTCCTCAACCGTGTCTCGCTTCTTGACGTTCGACCCCTGAGCGTTGAGCGTGTCGTCGATAAGACGTTTCCACGCGAGCTGGTCGTTCTCACGGATCTCCGAAACAGCATCATCGAACTCAGCGCACGCGACCGCGAGACGGAACGCGGCAGTCTGACGAACACGTTGACCGAGTTCGGCGTCCGAGAGGTTCGCGAGCGGCTTCTCGCCCCCATCAGTCTCGATGCCGTCGCCGCGGTTGACCCCGACGAGGTTGTACTTCTTGATCACGACGCCCTCACGTCCGCGAGATGCACGTGCTGCGGCCGTTATCAGGCCGACACCAATCGCTTCAGCTTGGTCCGGCGTCATCGTCGTCGAGGCGCGCACCGTGTCGAACTCTTCACAGACTTCGAAGATGACCCGGTCGGTCGTCGACTCGACGTAGAGCCGGTTCACCCGATCGGAGATATCCGCGGTCATCCCGCCATTCGAAGTGGTCGACTCCATGTCGAGCGAGACGCGCACTTCGTCAGCGCCAGCGGCCGCCTGTGCTTCGGGGATAGGCGACTCCCAGCAGTCGGTTGGCGTCTCACTCACCGTTCCTCACCACCATCAGCAACAGCCTCAGTGAGATCGACGACCAGCAACGTGAGCCACTGGTCGCTCGGCCTCTCCAGCGAGCATCGTCGGCGTGCTAGCGGAGTCGACTGAACCGCGTTCGTCCGCCGGTCCAGCGGTTCCCGCTCAAACACGTTCATCTCAACGAGGTCATCGATATTCGGGTAGACCTGAGCGTTGGTGACTTCGTGACCGTACCGCTCACTCAGCGCCCGCTTCATCTGGACGCCGTACGGAGACTCGCCCTGCTCGTTCTCGAACTCGATGACCGCCTTGACGAGTTGCTGCTGGAAGCCGGTCAGATCGAGCCACCGAACGCCACCATCTGCGACGAGTCTTACATCCTCCTCAAGGCGAGTCACTCGCCATCGCGTCGCCTTCGTCTCAGGACGGTAGCGTTCGACTTCGAGGCCATCGAACTCCACAGAGTCCCACTGCGGGTACAGACCGACAGCACGCGAAAACCAGTAGCCGACCTCTTTCCCATCGATGTCAGTTCTATTCGAGATGTTCTTCGCGTAGTAGATGCGGTCCTGTCCGGGTTCGAGGTCCTCACGAAGGAACGCGAGGAGCGTGTCGAGATTGTTGTAACTCATGATGTTAGTCCTCCCGCGCAATATCGCTCGCGCGGACGTTCGGTAGGGTACAACCGCACGGTTCGACCGTACGACTGGCGGGCCCACTTGCGGCGAAGCCCTCGATGGGCGTGGCACACGCTGGGCAGTTCGAAGACGTTGCACTAGTCGTGTCGCGGGACTTATTTCGCACCCGCGAGAGTGCTGATTTGGTCGTCATCTTGGGTGACGGCCCGTTGCTACCGGGCTCCTGTCTGCAGCAGGAGTCCGAGCGTTTTCCGTGACCTGTAGGCCACGGGGAGAGTCGTCACTACCGACAATAACCCCTCTACCATATAAATATTTGTTCAGAAAGAACTAATAATAGTCTAGTCCATGACAAGTCCAATGCTGTTATGTGAGCACTTGGAGACTGTTCGGTTGAATGCGACG